>CAYIQH010000001.1:0-29924 GCA_964365575.1 uncultured Planctomycetia bacterium
ACGCAGCCTTTTTCAAGAAGGTCAAGGTTTTCCCTGAACAACTTCTTATCCAAGGGCTTGCCGGCCGCTACTTTAAACCGGCCGCTGTGCATCTTTAGTGACCTGACAGTACACACCAGGACAACTGCATCGGGCTTGAGGCCGCTAGTCCTGCACTTTATATCAAAAAACTTTTCTGCCCCCAAATCAGCGCCAAATCCGCTTTCAGTAACAACATAATCGGAAACCAGAAGCGCCATTTTGTCTGCCAATATTGAGCTATTTCCGTGCGCTATGTTCGCGAATGGGCCTGTATGGATAAGGCACGGCGTATTCTCGGTAGTCTGAACAAGGTTCGGTTTTGCAGCTTCTTTTAAAAGCGCTGCCATCGCGCCCGCAACACCTAAATCCTTTGCGGTGACCGGCTCACCCTTATGCGTCAGTGCGAGGACGACATCATCAAGCCTGCGTCTCATATCCTCAAGGTTCGTTGAAAGCGCGAGTATAGCCATCAGTTCGCTCGCTACTGTTATATCAAAACCGCTATTACGTAGAAACCCTTCTTTCCCGATGCCGATTTTTACGTTTCGTAATGACCTGTCATTTATATCCAATACCCTGCGCCACGCGATAGTATCGGGATTGATATTCAGTTTATTTCCCCTGAAGAGGGAATTATCCAAAAATGCGGTTAAAAGATTATGTGCTACACCGACCGCATGTATATCGCCGGTAAAGTGGAGATTAATGTCGCTCGGAGGAAGAACCTGTGAATATCCGCCGCCCGTTCCTACGCCTTTTGAGCCAAAAACAGGCCCCATTGATGGCTGCCTTATACAGACTATCGATTTCTCTCCCAGCCTGTTCAGCGCCATGGATAAGCCGATCGTCGTAACAGTCTTGCCTTCGCCGAAGGGGCTTGGCGTTATAGCAGAAACCAATATGTACTTCTTCTTGCGCGGAGACGGTTTCTCTTTTAAGAATTCCAGACTTATCTTAGCCTTATACCGACCAACAGCCTCTATGTACTTAGATGGTATGCCGGCGCGTTTTGCGATCTTTTCAATTTCTACGAGCTTTATCTTTTTTGATATACTCAGATCGGAAGTCATAATATCCCGCCATTTACCAGACTTTTTACGGGTTCAAAGCTGTGCCGGTGCAATGGTGAAGGGCCGTGTTTCTTTATTGCCTCAAAATGGGCGGCAGTGCCATAGCCTTTGTTGCGGTGAAACCCGTATTGAGGATAAATGTTATGAAGCCTGCTCATTATTCTGTCCCGGGTAACTTTTGCAAGAATAGAAGCACACGCAATAGACAGCGAACTTCTATCCCCGCCTTTAATGCTGTGTCCTTGATATGGAATGGATAACTTTATTGTGCCGTCAATGAGGAGGTAATCTGGTTTCGTACTTAGGCCGGTAACGGCTTTTTCCATCGCCAGCCGCGTGGCATTATAAATATTCATCCGGTCGATTACTTCCCTCTGAACAACAGAAACGCTATACACGGATTTCCTCAGGATCTCGCTGTACGCAACGAGACGGCTCTTCGGCGTCAGCCTTTTTGAGTCATCTATCCTGCTCTTAAACCGGTAATCATTAAGTATTACGGCAACAGCGACTACGGGCCCGGCCAGCGGCCCTACTCCCGCCTCGTCAATGCCCGCTACAACCTTATGCCCCCTGCTTTTCGCCTTCTTCTCGTGGAGTAGCGTTGGGCGCCGTCCGGAAGATATCTTCGCCTTCAATTTTGCCTTTTTTACCAATTTTTTTCCTCAGGTAATAAAGTTTCGCGCGCTTTACTTTACCTTTTTTGACGACGTCGATATGGTCTATGGACGGTGAGTTTAAAGGGAATGTTCTTTCAACGCCTTCGCCATATGATATCCTTCTCATGGTGAATACCCTGCTGACCCCTATTCCCTTCAGCGCTGTGACAGTCCCTTCAAATGCCTGAAGCCGGGTCTTGCCTTCTTCCTGAATCTTTGAATAAACCCTGACGGTATCGCCGGGCCCGAATTCAGGTACATCTTTTCGTATCTGCTTTGATTCTATGTAGCTGATCTTGTTCATTGTCTACTCCTCTCACTTATTCTAACCAGGTTAGATACATGTAATCCTGCCCGTTCTAACCTGGTTAGATACTTGCTGGAAAATGTCCCCCTCCTGTCTTTACCGTATTCTGTACTCTTTTAATTCATCGCAAGCGCTGTGGTGCATCTTTCATTAAATCCGGACGGCGCCTCGCCGTCCTCTTTACTGCCTCGCGCCTTCTCCATACTTCAATGTTCTTATGGTCGCCCGAAAGCAGCACTGCCGGCACTGCCCAGCCACGGAATGCCGCCGGCCTCGTGTACTGAGGATACTCCAGCAGATTATCCTCAAACGATTCGCTGAGAGCCGAATTCTTATCTCCCAGAACACCGGGCACAAGCCTTGTCACCGCATCTATGACTACCATTGCCGGAAGTTCGCCGCAGGTAAGCACATAATCTCCTATTGATATCTCGGTATCAACCAGATGTTCCCTTACACGTTCATCAACGCCTTCATAGTGGCCGCATATCAATACCAGTCTCTTTAGTTTTGAGAGACGCTTTGCCGTTTTCTGGTCAAATTTTTTACCCTGCGGCGATAGTAGTATGACCCTTGCCCCTTGATCCCTGCCCTTTGCCGCTACAATATGCTTCAGCGCGCTATATATCGGCTCCGTTGTCAGTACCATTCCGGGCCCGCCGCCAAACGGCCTGTCATCCGCCTTCTTATGTTTGTCGGTGCTGTAATCGCGTATATTATGTATCCGTATCTCTACTTTTTTTTTCTCCTGGGACCTCTTGATTATTGATTCACCCAGAAAATCCCGGAACATCCCCGGAAAAAGCGTAAGGACATCTATTCTCATAATAGAAGCGCGCTTTCTATCCGATTATTTTGAGCTGCTTCGCTTCAACAGGTTTTTTACCGTGTCAGACGGCTTCGCGCCGGTTTTCATCCAGTATTCCGCACGGTCCCTCTTTATGGAAATAAGCGGCGGGTTTTTTCTTGCATCATAACTGCCGATCTCTTCTATAAATCTGCCGTCTCTCGGATTTCTTGAGTCGGTAACTACAATCCTGTGGCACATCTTTTTATTTGCTCCCATCCTCTTTAATCGTATTACTACTGCCATTGGTATTCTCCTTTTGTAGCTGTAAGCTTTAAGCTATAAGCTATATCTTTGGTTTTTGCTTACAACTTATAGCTTACGGCTTATAGCTATCACTTTTCCTTTACACGCTTGATATTGGCGCCCAGCGCCTGCAGTTTTTCTTCCAGCCTCTCATACCCGCGGTCCAGATGATAGATCCTGGATACCTCTGTCGCGCCCTCTGCGACAAGGCCGGCAATAACCAGCGCCGCGCTTGCCCTGAGGTCGGATGCCATAACAGGAGCGCCGCTGAGATGCTTAACGCCCTTCACAATCGCGTTAGGCCCTTCAAGCATTATCTCGGCACCCATCCTGCTCAATTCACTTATATGTATAAACCTCTCCGGATAGATCTTCTCTGTAATAACGCTTATCCCGTCGGTGACACTCATCACCGCCATCATCTGCGCCTGTAAATCCGTAGGAAATCCCGGATACGGCAGCGTCGTCACATATATAGGCTTAAGCCGTTTCACATATTTTACATGTATGCCGTCTTTTTCCTTCGCAATACTTAAGCCGCTTTCCACAAGCTTGTCAATAGGCGCTAAAAGGTGATCATAAATGGCGCCTTTCAAAGAGACTTCTCCCTTTGTTGCGGCCGCTGCCATCATATATGTTCCGGCTTCTATCCTGTCCGGAATTAACGCGTGAGTACACCCATATAGTTTATTTACTCCGCTGATAACGAGCCGCGGCGACCCCACACCTTCAATGTCAGCCCCCATGCTTCTCAGAAAATTTACAAGGTCAGCTACCTCTGGCTCGCAGGCAGTGCCTTCTATAACAGTCGTGCCTTTCGTCAGCACAGCCGCCATGAGTACATTAGCGGTCGCCAGGACGCTTGAGCCGAAATGGCCTCCGAGATATACGCGGCTTCCTCTTAATTTTTTGCCGTCCGCAATTATGTATCCGCTTTTGATCTTTAAATCTACGCCTAATTCTTTCAGGCCCTTGAGATGCAGATCAATGGGCCGCGGCCCGATTACGCATCCGCCCGGAAAAGAAACCTCTGCTTTCCTGCGCCTGCCCAGGAGCGGCCCCAGGACACATATTGACCCGCGCATTGTGCTGACAAGGTCATACGGCGCGCGATACTTGTCCTTATCCCCGCCTCTCACAGTCACGATATCGTCTATCATAGAGACATCTTTGCCGAGTTCCCTCAGCAATTTTATCATCGTATTAATATCGGAGAGATACGGAACATTTTTCAGGACGCATGTATCATCGGTAAGCAGTGTCGCCGCTAATATCGGCAGCGCCGCATTCTTTGAGCCGCTTACGATTACGGTGCCTTTTAATTTATTCCCGCCTTTTATAATCAGCTTATCCACAATTACCTTCGCAGTCTAACCAGGTTAGATATGCGTAATCTAACTTATTCTAACCTGGTTAGAAACATGATTTATTACAACGATACGGTCAAGGCCGTTATAGTCTTTAAATATTTTAATATTGCCAAGCTCCGGATATTTTTTTATAATTTCCGCGATTGCCTCGGCCTGATCGCACCCTATTTCAAACACAACTACACCGCCGGATCTTAAATAGCGCCGTCCGTCGTCCAAAATAGCCCGGTAAAAGTCTAACCCGTCAATACCGCCATCCAACGCCCTTACATCTTCATGCGCAATCTCGGGTTCGAGATGCTTTATTTCGTCTCGTTTAACATAAGGCGGATTTGATATAATTATATCAAAATACCCTAGATAAGCACTAGAAATATTGTCAAATAGATCACTTTTTATAAATTCAATCTGCCTGTCTACGACGTTCATTTCCGCATTTTGCGATGCCGTCTCGAGCGCTGCATCCGAAATGTCGGAAGCAATTATTCTACAATTAGTTACATTCTTTGTCAATGAAATTGCTATATTCCCGCTTCCTGTCCCGATTTCCAGCATGTTTACAGGGCACCTGTCCATATCCGCGATAATTTCCAACGCTTTCTCAATCAATATCTCTGTTTCGGGTCGTGGTATAAACACGCCCTCCCGCAAATTTAGCGGCAATCCCATAAACTCTGCCTCTTTGAGGATATACTGCAATGGGTATCTGGACGCCCTGTGATTTATCGAGCTCCTGAACACCCCGGTATCCGGACAATGGTCAAGCAATATGCCCGCATCAAGCCCCGCGGTATCAATGCCTGCCGCGCGAAGCACGTATTCCCCCCACTTCAATAATTCCGCCTGATCATTGCGGCATGTAATCATTACCTATCCTCAGATTTCTTGTCCAAACGTAATTTCCGCTCGGCGCCTTTAAGGCCCGCTACCATTTCATCAAGGTCACCTTCCATGATTTCAGGCAGGCGGTGTAAAGTCAGGTTAATCCTATGGTCCGTAACGCGCCTGTCGGGAAAATTATAAGTCCGTATCTTCTCAGACCTGTCTCCGCTTCCGACCTGCTTTTTTCTGTCCTTGGTGATCCTGGCCTGATGCTCCGATTTTATTTTATCAAAAAGCCGCGCATTGAGAACTCTCATTGCCTTTACTTTGTTTTTATGCTGCGATCTTTCATCCTGGCAGATTACGACCAAACCCGTGGGGAGATGCGTTATTCTCACGGCAGAATCCGTAGTGTTTACTGACTGGCCGCCGTGGCCGCCGGATCGGTATACGTCTATTTTTAAATCTTCCTGCTTGATATTAACTTCCACATCTTCGGCTTCCGGCAGTACGGCGACTGTCACCGCCGACGTGTGTATGCGGCCTGATGCTTCTGTGTCAGGGACTCTCTGCACCCTGTGGGTACCACTCTCATATTTTAGAGAGCCGTATACCCCTCTGCCGCTTACGGAAAATACCACTTCTTTGAAACCATTTTTCTCGCTCATCGAGCTGCTGAGCATTTCAGCCTTCCAGCCTTTTTTTGAGGCGTATCTTGCGTACATCCTGTATAATTCCGCCGCAAAAAGCGACGCCTCGATGCCTCCTGTGCCGGCACGTATTTCCATGATGATGCCTTTATCACTGTCAGGGTCTTTTTCGCACATCATGTCTTCAAGGTCATGGATGAGGGTTTTCTTCCTGCTTTTCAATTCACTGAGCTCAGCCTCGGCGAGTTCCACAAATTCGGGATCATGTTTGCCTAAAAGGACATGCATGACATCTTCAATCTCTTTTTCAACTTTTTTATAATCATGATACTTCTTAACAATTTCAGATGTCTCAGCATGCTCCTTGGCATATTTCTGATAAAGCTCGGTCTTGGAGATGACATCGGGGTCCGATATCAGCGATTCCAATTCTTTCAACCGGGCCTCTTTTTTCAAAATTTCATCAAACATTCTAGCCTTTTGCGGGCTTCGCTGGCGCGGCCTTTTCGTACCTTTTCTTAAATTTGTCTACCATACCTGCGGAGTCAACGAGTTTCTGCTTACCCGTAAAAAACGGATGGCACTTGGAACATATATCAACCTTGATATTATGCCTCGTTGCGCGCGTATGTATGACTTCGCCGCAGGCGCAGCTTATTGTCGTCTCCTTATACTCCGGATGTATCCCTTTCTTCATTTGTCACTTTCCTTTTATGGCGCGGGACACTTTCCTCTCACTTATTCTAACCAGGTTAGAAACATCTAATTTTACATGTTCTAACCTGGTTAGAACATGCTGGAAAATGTCCCGCCGTGTGGCTGTATTTGCAACCATAGTCTTATGGTTGCAGCTTCAACGGCTGTTTATAATGCTTTGTTAATGCTCATCAAAAATTCTGCATTCGTTTTTGTTTTTGCCAGTTTCTCCACTAATAATTCCATCGCCTCAACAGTATTCAGTTCACTCAGAACCTTGCGCATGATCCATATCCTCTGAAGTTCGTCGGCATGTACCAGTAGTTCTTCCTTGCGGGTATTGGACCTCTTGATGTCTATCGCAGGATATACTCTTTTCTGGAAAAGTGTCCGGTCCATCTGAAGCTCCATATTACCCGTGCCTTTAAATTCTTCAAATATTACTTCGTCCATGCGGCTGCCCGTATCAACCAGCGCAGTAGCGATAATAGTAAGACTGCCGCCTTCCTCAATATTTCTGGCTGCGCCGAAGAACCTTTTCGGCTTATGCAGGGCGTTCGAATCTACGCCTCCGGAAAGTATTTTTCCTGAATGAGGAACGACGGCATTATAGGCCCTCGCCAACCGCGTTATACTGTCGAGCAATATTATAACATCTTTTCCATATTCTACAAGCCTTTTGGCCTTTTCGAGCACCATATCTGCTACCTGCGTGTGCCTTTCGGCAGGTTCATCAAAAGTCGAACTTATGACTTCGCCGTGTACCGAACGCTGCATATCAGTAACTTCTTCCGGCCTTTCATCTATGAGCAGGACCATAAGCAGGGCTTCCGGATAGTTTTTTGTTATCGCATTGGCAAATTTCTGGAGCAGGACAGTTTTGCCGCTATAAGGCGGCGCCACTATCATGCCGCGCTGCCCCTTTCCTACAGGCGTAAGCATGTCCATTACGCGCATGGAAATATCTTCCGATTCATTCTCAAGAATAAAGCGCTCGTTAGGATAAAGCGGCGTAAGATTATCAAAAAGCACTCTCTCTTTTGACTTGTCGGGGTTCTCGTAATTCACCGCCTCTACCTTGAGGAGGGCAAAATATCTCTCCCCTTCCTTCGGAGGCCTTATCTGCCCGCTTACCGTATCACCTGTACTAAGGTCAAATTTGCGTATCTGGGAAGGCGACACATAAATATCGTCGGGACACGGCAGGTAATTATAATTCGGGCTCCTCAGAAACCCAAAACCGTCCTGCAGTATCTCAAGGACACCTTCTCCGAAAAGAAGGCCGTTTTTTTCCGCCTGCGCCTGCAGGATTTTAAATATAAGGTCCTGCTTTTTAAGCGCACTGACACCGTCCACGCTGAACTGCTTTGCTATCTTGCTCAATTCCGAGATCTTCATCTCCTTAAGCTTTTCTATCTTTATTTCGCCTTCATGTCCGCGCCGCTCAACCGTTTTTTCGACGGCCTTCTCTGCTGTCTTCTCAGCTGCCTTCTCGGCTGTCCTATCTGCTGTCTTTTCCGCGATCTTCTTTGTTTTGTTATTTTCTTCCACTTTTAATCTCCTTCCATATTTTCTTTACGATTTTTTTCACATATCCCTGACTCTTTTCGTTATCTATTATATAATCCGCCATCTTTGCTTTTTCCCTTAGCGGTAGTTGATTTTTTATGCGCCTTTTTATTTCAGCAACGCTCATGCCTGTTTTTTTCCTCGCCCTTTCTATCTGCACCTTTGGGCCTGTCATCACGACAATTAATACATCCAGCATCTTACGCATACCGGCTTCTATCAAAAGCGGGGCATCTATCACAATGGCCGGGATCTTCGACCCATTTTTCGCGGTGTCACGTATTGATTTTCTGATGTCGCTTATGACTGCGGGGTGTATTATGCCGCATAATTTACCCAGCGGTTTTCTATCACAAAATACGACGGCTGCGAGTTTTGTTCTGTCGACGGCGCCGTAACCGGTAAGTACCTTATCTCCGAATTCTTTCACGATCTTTTTATGCGGCTCTGTACCCTGCCGCATTAATCTATGAGCGATTTTATCGGCATTTAATACCTTCGCACCAAGTCGTTTGAACATTGACGCAATCGTACTTTTCCCCGTCGCAAAGCTGCCTGTTATACCTATTATGATCGGGCGCACCGTTTTTTTGCCCATTGTCATTTCTCCGTTTCAAGCCAATTGCGTCCTTCGCCCATCCTGACGAGAACCGGCACCTTCAGATCGAATACACCTTCCATCTCTGCCTTCACAACCTTTTTCAATTCGTCCGCTTCATTTTTTTTTGCTTCAAACACAAGTTCGTCATGAACCTGCAATATCATTTTGCTCTTGAAGCCCTTCTTTTCAAATTTGCGCCATATATTCAACATAGCTACTTTTATCAGGTCTGCCGCTGAACCCTGTATGGGCGTATTTATGGCGACCCTTTCGGCAAACTGTCGGATGTTGATATTAGGGCTGCTTATCTCCGGCACATACCGGCGCCTGTTGAGAATAGTCGTCACATACCCCTGTTTCCGCGCCGTTTCTATCGTCTCATCGAGATATGCTTTCACGCCGGGATAACGTTCAAAATAATTCTCAATGAATTTCTCCGCATCGCCCACATTTATATCCAGATCTCGCGATAATCCGTACGGGCTCATGCCGTAGACTATTCCGAAATTGACGGTCTTGGCTTGTGATCTCATCTTTTTTGTGACATCTTTTTCTTTTACGCCAAAAACCAGAGAAGCGGTATACGTATGTATATCGTGGCCTTTCTTGAATGCTGTTATAAGATTTTTATCTCCGGAAAGATGTGCCAGTATACGCAGCTCGATCTGTGAATAGTCAGCCGAAATAAGTATGTCCTTTTTGTCAAGCGGTACAAACGCCCTGCGCACCTCCCTGCCGATATCTGTTTTGATAGGGATGTTTTGTAAATTCGGTTCGCTGCTTGAAAGCCGGCCCGTCGCTGTTACTGTCTGGTTGAATGATGTATGTATCCTTGATGTCTTCTGGTTTATAAGTTCCGGCAAAGCGTCTATGTAAGTAGATTTGAGTTTAGACAGAGTGCGGTATTCCAGGATGAGGCCGATAACAGGGTGGTTGGCCGCCAGTTTTTTCAGGACTGATTCGTCAGTCGATATGCCTGTCTTTGTCCGTTTTATAACCGGCAATTTTAATTTTTCAAATAGGACATTTGAAAGCTGTTGCGGCGAATTTATATTAAACTCGCATCCGGCCATTCCGTATATTTCTTTTGTCAGCCCCGCGAGCTCCCTATCCATATTTACGGACATCTCCGAAAGAAATTTTATGTCAATTGCTACACCCGCGAGTTCCATTTCGGCAAGGACTTCTACCAGCGGCATCTCTACGTCGTTAAAAAGTTTATCAAGGCCTTTTTCTTCCAGCATCTTTTCGAAGATCAACATCACTCTCAGTGTGACATCCGCGTCTTCGCATGAATATTCTGATACTTTTTCCAGATCCACGTCTTCAAGGGTAATGGCGTTTTTGCCCTTGCCAATGAGATCGCTTATGGGAATAGTCTTATAACTCAGATATTCCATAGCGATGTCATCCAGATTATGATTCAGTTTTGACGGGTTAAGCAAATACGAAGCTATCATTGTATCAAAATATATACCTGCCAGCCTTATGCCCTGATTACGCAATATGACATATTCATATTTTATGTTTTGTCCTGTCTTCTTAATCCTGGGGTCTTCTAAAAGCGGGCGAAGCTCTTCAAGCGCCCAGGTTCGATCTATGTCGCTTGTCAAATCCTCCATCAGCACGGCTGACTCTCTACGGAAGGCGACATAATAGGCCTCACCTTTTTTAAATGAAAACGATATGCCTATCGGCCGTGCGGCCATTGGGTCGGTGCCCGTAGTCTCGAAATCCAAGACAAACATATCAGCCTTCTCCAGTTTTTTGAGCAGTTCCGTAAACGCCTTTCTGTATTTTATCAGATGATACTTTGAATCTAATGACGTCTGGGGCGCGTATTCCTGAACCAGGTTACGGAACTCAAGGCGTTTAAATAACTCCAGAAGTTTTTCTGCATCCGGCTCTCTGATCTTCATTTTTTCAAGGTCTATATCAAGCGGTACCATGTCATCTAAAGTCGCGAGTTCCTTACTGAGCCGCGCCTTGTCGGCATGCTCTATTATTAAGCGCTTTCGCGCCTCTGATTGTATCTTTTCGGGATTATCCAATATTGCGTCCAGGCTGTTAAATTCCTGTATCAAGGATACTGCCGTTTTTTCGCCGAAGCCCGGAACACCGGTTATATTGTCCGAAGCATCACCCATTAACGCAAGCAGGTCAACGATCTTATCGGGGCCTACGCCGTAGCGCTCCTTTACTTTTTCGGTGTCGTACACAAGTCCCTCTTTATGCGTTGAATACACTTTTACATGCGCATCTACGAGCTGGAGCGCGTCCTTATCGCCTGTTACAATAAAAACATCAAGTGCTTTTCCTGATAACTTTCTCGTGAGTGTCGCAATTATATCGTCCGCCTCAAAGCCTTCTTTCTCAAAAATGGGTATACTATACGCCCTGACAACTTCTTTTATCACGGGCATCTGAGTAATCAGCGCATCGGGCATCGGCTTCCTATGTATCTTATATTCTTCATATTTTTTATGCCGAAACGTCGGGCCTTTCAGGTCAAACGCTATAGCGAGATACTCCGGTTTCTCGTCCTTAATGATCTTGCGGAGCATGGAGACAAAGCCGTAAACTGCGTTCGTCGGCTCACCAAATGAGTTAGCAAGCTCCTTTATTGCATAAAATGCCCGGTAGCAAAACGAATTTCCGTCAATTAGAAATAGTTTCATAATCAATACTTCCGCTTAATAAATTCCAGCCAGCGTTTCTCAAGGTCGCTCACGCCGTTCTTATACTTCCACTGATACGCATTGTTCAGTGCTTCATCCCGTGACTGGCCGTTTTTAAGGAACGTCAGGAATTTACCGAACGACGTCCGTATGTTATCTGTAATAAGATGATCTACTACGCTCGCAGATTCCGTATAAAAGAGATCTACATTATCTTCGGGCACCTGCGGCATATTCATTAACTCAGCAAGCCGTATGTAGGAACCGTCTTTCACGCTCATCTTTACAAACCTCTTCCGCTTATATAAGGAGCTCTGGTCATCTTCCTCAAACTGCGCCATTCCCTCTTCAAGCCATAGCGGCATTCTTTTGCGATCCGTAAACAGGCGGAAAATGATGTGCGTCAGTTCGTGGGGAAATGTCGTCGTAGCCAGATCCGGTGAACCTTCGTAAGCAGAAAACCGGAGCGGGCTATCTTGCGCCAATCCCGCAGACCATTCCGGCGCGCCTGTGGCTTTGAGGTATTCGGCCTTTGTATTATACAGGTATATTTCGCATTTATCCTTACCTTCCCACGGCCGGAATTCCGCGCTGCCCA
The DNA here is from genome assembly GCA_964365575.1 of uncultured Planctomycetia bacterium. Lineage (GTDB taxonomy): Bacteria > Omnitrophota > Gorgyraeia > JAHIPI01 > JAHIPI01 > CAYIQH01. The sequence goes on from CAYIQH010000001.1 coordinate 12,135, forward strand.
AATGGCCTAATATTTTTTTGTAATAATATTCAGCCTTCCACGTAAGATCATTTGCCAGATCCTTATTATGGTGATAAATTACGAAATGCCCTCTTTCCAGTTTTTCAAATTCCGCCGCTCCGGAGGTAGGCCCCGCAAAAAAGGCCGACAAAAGCACAACCACTGCTATTCTAAGGCATAACTTTGTATACATTGAAATATCCGTTGTTATAGACAAGTTCAAAATGTTTAAGGCTCGGCTTTGTAAATCCGGCGCTCATAGTCCCGCTGAATTGGCGGCCGGAATGCGCAAACTTGAAATCCTGGCTGTCCGGAGGAAGTGCCTCAAGAATAAATCCTATGTCATCTTTATCTACTTCCATATGCGCCGTTATATAACGCCAGCTTGAGCGGCCGCCCGCAAGATACGTTCCATGAGGAAATACGAAATAGGCCGCGCCCCACTCTCTGCACAGATTAAATAACGGATCCTCGCCTTTAGTAAATAGCGTCTCCGCCCACTGCATAGTCTTGTCGCGAATCTCTTTGGATTCCAGTTTTGCATGCAGGTTTACCGCACGCCCCGTATATGCCAGAATTTCCGGAGAGTAACGCGGCGGGGCCAGTATTACATCACTCTTTTCGGTGTTGGTTTCTATCCAGTTCAAAAGATCAACGATATACACGGTATCGCCGATATACGCGCTTGCGCGCGAAACTGCCGCTGCTTGCAACGCTATCACTCCGATAATAAATACTGCGGAAAGCGACTTCCATAATCTCTGCCGGCCTGTCCTGAGCAAAGTCGAAGGAGGGATCACTATCAATCCGCCCGCCCAGATTGCAATAAGAAATATAGTAAATACCATTACCCTGTTCACAAATAGATATAAAACACCGAAGGCGATGAGCAGGTACAATAAAAGATCTATACCATCTTCGGAATAGCTTTTATTTCGGAATGATTTTATAGCAATGTTCAGGATAAGCGGCAAACCGAGTATCAGCGCCGGCAAAAAATAAGTTACTGCCTCATTTAAAGGCGGAGCACTATGCGCTACATCCCACAACATCCTGCTGTCCGACGATAAGAGATTGGGATTAAACGGCTTTTGGCCCATGAACCTGAGCGAATCTATGCCCAGCGAATATACATGATAATATATTCCGAAATGTTTAGATAAAAACGAAAAGCCGGCTATAAGAAGAAAGGCTGATGCGATAAATATAACCGCGCGTACGCCTTTATTTATTACGTATCTTTTTACACAGAAAACCGGTAATATCGCAAAACCTAAAAGCATCGGGGAAGATACCAAAAATGGTATTTCGCGTAAATACGGAATAACTATTCCTGCCGCGGCTGATGATACCATAAGCGCAATGTATTGCACGAAAGTATCACGCTTGTCAAACAAGATGGCACGATACGCTATAAACACAAGTGCTATCATGAGGTAGAACTGCGTAAAGTGCCATGCTGCAAGGGCAATAAACATACATATGCCCGAAAGAATGCTGTAAATATAAACTCTTCGCGAGGAGCATGTTTCGTCTTCGGCAAATGCCATAAAAAGCATATTGCCGAAAATAAACGGCAGCGCAAACGCCTCTTTAAGAAACCCGAGCCCAATCGTTCTGTTTACCGCTGCCGGAGTCACCGTATAAAAGATAGCAGCCAGTATAGCCGCAAATCTGTCCTTTGTTATATGCAGTGTAAGCGCATATACGATAAAAAGCGGAATAAGCCCGAATATCATTACAAAATTCCGTACAAATGCGTCGAAATCCGTTCCACGGCCGAGTGCCCTGTATAGATATCCGACAAAATACTCCATTACGACGGATTCCTTGCGGAATACCTCAAACCCTTCCGGATACTGGATCTTATAGCAGACCGCCGGTATCTTTTCGCCCTTCGCGACCAAATCGGCAAAATAATAATGGAATGCATTTATATTCGTAAATGGGGTAAAGGGCCCTATGGAGCTTCTTTTATAAACATCGGCTCTCAGAAGAAAGCCCAGAATGAATATAAGCGCCAGTATTATTATACTATTTTTTAAGGAATTTGAGCCAGGCATCGTTAAGCTGCGACACATCTTTCAATCGAGGGTAATACGTAGAATAAAGCGCCTCATTGATATTTTTGCCTCCAGAAACCATTTTCTTTGAAAAAGAGGTAAACTTCGCTCCGCCATATTCGGAAAGCAAAAAATCCACCAGGCTTGCCGATTCGGCATAAAAAAGGCTATTAATTTTCAGATCTGCGGGATAACTGCTATATTTAACGATCTCGGTTGCAGGTATCAGAACGCCTTTTGCCAGCGCTACTTTAACATGCGCCTTATAATCATCGGATCTTTCTTCGTAAGTCGCCATGCCTTCGTTAAGCCAAAGCGGCACGCGGGCATCTACTTTTAACCCGGCTACGATCTCTTTGAATAGTAAGTGCGTAATCTCATGGGGAAGCACTTCGTCCAAAAGATTATTACTCAGGAAGCTGTAGATCTCAGCGGGTTTTCGTGCGGATCTTGGAACTGCGATTCCACCTGTATTGGCAGCATTATAGCCGAGTCTCTTAAGATTGTCAAGATAATCTTGATAACTGCCAAAAATATAGACACGCGGCTTCTTCTTGAGCATACTGCCTGATTCAAGGTCATTGAGAAACCGGCTGTAATACTCCTCCAGGCCGGCTGCGACAGTTTCGGCATCTTTCTGAGCAGGCGCCCATACCGCAAAATTCATGGTATTCGCATGTCCCTTTAAGATTCCGAAAGGGGTATCATCGGCCGATCCGCACGATGCTAATGATATTAAGAATGCGAGAAAAAGCAAGGCGAGATTCATAGGAGGATAGTTTAATTGCCCTTGTCTTTTTTGATGAGTTTAACGGCAGTACCCGAACCATACAGATATCCGAATCCGCTGTAATAAGTAATGCCGATTACATAGTCAGCGCCCAGATCTTCGGCCTGTCTTTTTAGTTCGTTGTTTATCTTGTCGGGCATGGTTTCACTGCTTCTGTAAGAGACGACACCCAAAACATCATAATCAACTTTTAAATCAACGGTAGATAATACGACCCCGGCCGCCCCTTTCTTGGTTGTATCTTTACCATCGTAACCGAAGGCACAGGAAAGAGAAAAAGCCGTAAACAATATGCTCATCAAAAAGTAAAATATTTTTGTCATTGCTTTACCTCCTCCCCCTGCGTATCAATAAGGGTGGCTGTCAGCACTACAATTAGATTCTTCTTTTCTCTATTCCGGTATTCGTATTTAAAAATCGGGCCTATGAGCGGAAGGTCGCCTAAGATCGGGATTTTCCTCTTCACGGTGCCGTCATCAGCGTCCTGTATTAATCCGCCAATCAGGATTGAATCGCCGCTCCGGATCATGACCGATGTCTGGGCTGTTCGCGTATCGATAATAGGCCACCCAAGATTAGCGGGAAAATTGGTGGTAGGGTTAGCAGTCAATGCAATCTGCTGACTAAGCTTTGTGACTTCGGGATGAATGTCTAATGTTATTATGTCACTGCCTTCCATCACAGTGGGCGTAACTTCGAGCGTTACCCCCACTATTTCTTCTTCAACTTTATAAGTCTCAACATTAACATAATCTGTTTCAGTAACTCCGAGTAGCGTCGTCGATCCGATTTCAACCTGCGTAGTTTCCACAGACGTAGCGTACGGAAAACTCCTTACAACCTGCAGGTTGGCCATCTGGCCGGACAAGGTCGTCACTTTTGGAGCGTGAATAAGATTAGCTTTTCCTTTCTGCGCAAGCATTTTAAGATAAGCTATCAGTTCAGACCCGTGATAAGCAGCTTTACTTATTAACAACCCTAACCCGGCCGTACTGGCAGCCTGAGCGAATTGAGCGGCTGTGCTGGCCGTTCCCATAAGGCCAACCACGCTACTTGTCTGGCCCGTAATAAAATTAATACTATGCGGACTGAAGATAGCCGGCTCGTCATGGTGGAGCAAATCCCAGTCCACCCCCATCTCATCCAGGTCTGTGAAAGTTATCTCCACAAATTTGGCCTCTATCTGGATCTGTTTCGGCCCCACATCCCATTCCCGTATAAGTTTAAGGGCAAGTTCCTGATTTGACGGCGTATCAGTAATAGTGAGAAGTCCTGATATCTCATCGAGCATTACCTTTCTGCCATCCTGAGGCGGCAGGTTAGTCTCCAGATATTGCTTGATCGTATATTTCGACAGGTCTTCGTTTTTGTCCTGTGCGAAAGTAAACGCCGTTGCGTAAAAATTCAGAATCCCGAAGATAAGTGTTATTTTGACAAATTTTCGCATTAATTTACATTCCATAATAAAGATTACCTTGTCGCGGCCGGCGGCTCAGCCGCTTTACCTTCGGCCGTTATCAGCGTCGCCGTTAAAAATATTACGAGGTTCTTCTTTGTCCTGTCTTTATTCTTATACTTAAACAGCTCCCCTATTAACGGTATGTCCCCCAAAATAGGGATCTTTTTGTCTGTCGTCTGGTCATCATCCTGAATAAACCCGCCCATTATAACGGTTGAGCCGCTCGTTACCATAACGCTCGTCTGGGCTGTCCTTGTATCAATGACAGGCCATCCCAACAGCGCAGGCACGCCCATGCCGAATGTTATGGGGTTTGCCGCCGCAGTGGTCGCTCCTTGAAAAATAGGCCTTCTGGCCTTAAGATTACTCACTTCGGGATGAATGTCCAGCGTTATCACATCGCTGTTACCTGTAACATACGGCGTGACCTCAAGCGTTATACCGGTAATCTTTTCCTCAATAGTATAGTCAAACTTCCAGATGGGATGCTCCGCCGTGCCGCTATTTTCAAAAGTAACATCACTTACGTAGGGTATGGTCTGCGTTACCTGAATATTTGCCTGCTGGCCTGATAAAGTCGTAACTTTTGGAGCGGATAGCAAATTAGCCCTGTTCTCGGCCGCGAGGGCATGAAGATATGCTTCTATAAAATTCTTCTTTGACCAATCTGCTATGATCGCGATATCCAGGCCGCGGTTGGTCTGAGGAAATGTATCGGTCGTGGTATCATCCCATATAATATTCCGATAGTCTGGCATATTCTGGGGGATTCTCTGATTATTCTGAGAAAGTGTGGTATCGACGCTGCCGATATTAATATCGCCGCGCTCGTACAAAAACCATTCAATCCCGAGTTCATCCAGATCCTCAAATTCAATCTCCACAAACTTCGCTTCTATCATGATCTGTTTCGGCCCTATATCAAACTGCCTGACTAGCTTTTGTATAAGGCGCTGGTTTGAGGGTGTATCGGTTACTGTCAGTATACCCGTGGCATCGCTGTAATTTATAGAGCGGCCCTCCTGAGGAGGAAGCGCGTCGTTCAGGTACTCTTCTATTGAAAGCGAGTATTCAGGACTGGCTTCCTGGGCCGAGACCAAGAGATTAGTGGCTGTCATGATTCCAACAGCAAAAATTATCGCCCCCATTATCCGCATATTTACTCCAAGCTATTACGAGCCGCTGTCACTGCTGGATTTAGTCTCAAATTCTTTAAGCCCTACCTTCCTTACCCGTCTGACGCCATATTTCAGGCGGTAGGTCCTTGTCACAAGATTTTCTTTTGCCAGTTTTTCGGGAGTAGAGATCCATATATAATTCGGCTCGACTCTGTAACTCAAGTCTGTCGCTCTTAGCGCGATATTAAGGACTTCCAAAAGCGGCAGCTCGTTTACCGTGCTGAATGTTATTTTGAGCGGAGTACCCTCACCGGCTTTTGCTAACGCGCCCTCATCAATTACGATAGTCACGCCCGTGATCTCCATAAGCTGCCGTATTACATCGCGTATATCGGCTTCGGCCAGGCTCACAGCCGGCACCATCTTTTCAGAAAGCTTTTTCATAAGCGCCTGCCTTGCCTTTTCTTCCCTTTCTTCTTCCGGCGATACAATCTCTTCGATCTCTACGGGTTTTCGTTCAGGTTTTACCGGCGGCAGATATGCCTTTTCAACTTCTAGCATAGCCGTCTTTTCCTGAACTGTTTTTTCCTGCGTTGCTAAATCCGTATCCTTGTCCAGGTCTTTCTGGTCCGCCCTTGCCTTATCCATGCCGCCCTGTCGCCGCGCCCTCTTGAGCCATTCCAGAATATCCTCATTCTCATAATCCAGCACCAGTGCATTTTGGAAATCCAGAATAGCGCCGTCAAAATCCTTGGCGCGGTATTTTTCCTGTCCGCTTTTCAATAATTTCTTTGCCATTACGGACGGCGATTCTATCTTCTGACGCTCCCCCGTCTTGACCTGCACACTTTTAAGGCCCCGCTTTGCGTCCGCGCTATTGGAATCTATCTCCAGCGCCCGCGAGAACTGTTCGGTTGCTGCGTCATAGTTTCCGGCTTCCAAAAAACCTTTGCCCTCGTCTATGAAATACTTCAGCATAGACTTTTCTTTCTCTTTCTCTATCCTTTTCTCGGAAATCATAAGATCGGCTGCTTTCTTGGCGTCATCGGCAGCATTAGCATTGGATTGGGTTACAAAAAGAAGTATAAGAGCCGTATAAAAGAGCGATATCGCGCGTCTCTTTTGAATCTTTGTGGTTGGCATAGACATCTCCGTATTTATTATATGCAAATTATTTGGTTAATTTTATTTCTGAGCCCTTTGAAAGTAATATAACACAATCGGGCTGAATGTCAATCACTTTATAATCGTCTATTACGCCTGCTATCTCGACATTAAACGTTTTCTTTGATATATTATCATACAGCAAAGCGCTTAATTTGTCGCTCAATACCGGCTTGTTAAGCAGAAAATTTATTTTGCGGCCCTCGGCATCTATCGCCTCAATCCTGTCCTTTGCGACCCTCTGTATCTTGTAGCCGTTTAATGCCCCTCCGTCTTCAACAAATTTGGTAGTGTCCTTCCAGTTTATCTGCCCGATGAGTTTGTCGGGCATCTCTATGTAACCTTTGTACATAATCGGGAGCGGGACATATCCTATCGACCGCAGGACAAAATCATGCGCAGTAACCGAAACGACACCTACGGGCGCAACTTCAGGATTATATTTTGCGAACGGGTCACGCTTTACACCTTTTGCATATGCGTCTTTGGATTCCGGGTATTCGGCTCCTTTAAGAATTCCCTCATATTTTTTTATTTCCTCAAGGCTGACGGAGGGCGATATGCGCATACTCGTAGCCGTCTCGGATATCTTCTTTTCTATGCTGTCGCGGGTACTCTTAACTGCCTTAAGCCCCACTACGGCAAGAAGCGTCACGACCCATATTGCAATGAGTGTCTTTAAAACCATCTTTTCAATATTGCTCTTGGGAAGAAGATCTGCTATCTTCTTTATGGCATCCGTTATTTTGGGAACCCTCATACTTTAACCGCCCCTCGACCGCTAATTGATTAATTCTGCCTTAACCAGAAATGCGGCCTGAAGCCTGCTCTCCGCAGCCTGGTCCTTATCAAGCACATCCTTGGTCTTATTAATATCAAGATCGTCCACGACGAAAATAAACGGCGAGACTTTCAGCCGGTACAGAAAATCCATCAACTTTGAATATGTGCAGGTGATCTTAAATGAAACAGCTATCTCTTCGTAAATTTTTGTTTTTCCCGGCTCGGGCGGAAGAGGCAGCGCCTCAGCTATGTTTCCGGCATTAGGCATAGGCGGCATAACCTGCGCATGGGCTTCTTCCTTTTTAACGTCTTCTCCGATAAAACTTATTTCATCGAGCGAAACCACGCCGGTAAGCGTCATCAGGTATATCAGCTCTTCCAGCACTTTGAGTCTCTTTATGAGATATGGTATTTCCATAGAGTCAGAGAGTTCTGTTTCGTATTTCGTAAACCCCAGTGAGTCGGGCAGGCCCAGAGAAAAATCCTTTGCCTCTTCGCGCAATTTTTTCTGCGTCTGTATCAGCTTCTCCTTGAACTGCAGCGAATCCATGCTCTCGGGCGGCACTTCTTCGCTGAGCGGTGACGCATGCGCTAGTTTCAATCTGCTGTATGCACTCTTGAGCTTGTTCCGTTCGTCCTCAAGAAAAGACAACGAATTCTCAGTAAGTGGCATCTTACTTTTCTTGACAAATCCGTCTATCGTCCCGCTTGTCGTCATTATCTCTTTGCCTATCTTCGCATCCTGAAGCATGAAAAAGACGAACAAGCCGATAGCAAACACGAGCGCCGCTGCCAGTATGCCTATAACAACCACTGAAAACAGGTTTCTCTTAAGTATCACTCTTGCCTCTCTTATCCGGAGGAACTATTTTCATTTTTATCGTGAATGCGCGTATATCTTCGGTTGACTCCTTATCCTTCAGCACATTTGCGGACTCAATTTTTACATCCGTGAAATACCCGGATTTTATCAGCATATCCTTGAAGGTGTTTATATTCTCAAATGTGCCTTCGGTCTTGCCGTTCACAGCAATATTATCTCCGTCCCGGCTTATCTCCGTAAGCCAGAGATTATCCGGCAGGATCTTCATCATTTCCGCAATCACCCTGATCGCCTCGTCGCGTTTAGTCGAAACTTTTTCTATGAATTCCAGGCGTGCCTTCAAATCGCCCACTTCGGCCTGAAGGCTCTCTATCTCCTTATTGAAGCTTGTATACCGGTCTATGAGTGCGGATGTCTTCATAAGGCTTCTGGTCTTATCCCGGCTGCCCCACATCATAAAATGCGCCAAAGTCGCAAAAATACATATAACTACGATCAGCGATCCGAATATATACCATCTTTTTTTCTCAAACTCTTTGGATTTCAGTATCTCTCTCGGGAGAAGGTTTGTCTTAGTGCAAAGGGGCGTGACTGTCTTTAGCGCAAGCCCTATAGCGGCATCCATCCTTCTCGCCAAATTTTCCGTGGGGTGGAAATCTATATCGCTCTTTATCTTATCAAATATATTTGCCGGCCTTGTGGGTATATCGAGGTTTTCATGTATAAACCTGTCCATATTTTTGATCTTGGAAGCACCGCCCGTAAGAAGAACGTCCTTTATCACTTTAGTCTCGCCAAACTGCGACTTATAATAACCAATGGACTTTGATATGTCGCCCAGCATCTCTATCAGGACCGGATTTATCGCGTCTGATATGTCGGCGGCGTGCGGCGACAGCGTTCGCTCCTCGGAATCCATGGCGATTATGCCTTCTTTCCTCTTAATCTGCTCCGCCTCTTTAAAGCTGATCTTAAGATGCGCTGCTATGGCTTTCGTAAGGTCATTACCCCCTATGAGTATGCTTCGGGTCCATATCTTATGCTCCTCCACTATTATGATATTGGTGTTCTTTGCGCCAATATCAAGTATGAGCTTGTCTTTAATCTCTCCCACGAAGTCCAGGGCATTAAAAATTGAAAAATAGGAGACTTCAACGAAATCAGTTTCAAGGGGCGTATCCGCGAGCAGTTTCAGTTTTTCCTCTACTATATCTTTTTTCACAGCTACCAGAATTACATCCGTTTCCGGGCTGTCATACGCTTCAAAGACTCCGTAACTCATATTACTTCATTAATGGGAAACGGCACCTGAAGCTGGGCTTCGTATTGGATGATTTGCTCGATTTTGCTTTTGGCTATCTTGGGGATTTTTAGGAATCGTATGAAGACCGACTGGCTGGGGATGGAGAGCGCTACGCTGCCGGAATCTATCTGCTCCTCCGCAAGAAGTTTCTTGAGCTTGTCTTTGATAATGCTGGTTCTTTTCTCGGGATCGTCAAATGCGGGGTCTATGTCAAGCTCAATAAGGCAGCCTTTAGAGAGATGGTACCCATCGCGCGTCTTTTTAACTTCTACAAGCTTTATAGCGCTTTCGCCTATGTCAATTCCGAAATATCTTTTGCTCTTAAAATTCAACATTCAATATCTCGTGCTATTTTTTATTAGATTTTTTTGCTGCGCCTGGGAACGGCGTTTACCGTCTGCGACTTAAGCCATCTGTCTATGGAACTCCTGTCAAAGCGCCAGACGTGGCCTACTTTTATGCCGCTGATCTTCTTCTCGTGAAGCCAGTTGTAAATTGTCTGCTTCTCGAGTTTCAGGTACTCAGCCAGTTCCTCTATGCTCATCAGTTGCGTCATACTTACCCCCTCTGCATCACGCATATGTAAACTTACTTACTCTTACTTATAACAAAGTATACATGTATATTCTTACTGTGTCAATAGCCGGCGTGTGATTTTTGGCAGATATGCCGGAGCGGTTACAGCTAAGGCAGGTGCGCTTCCATGTAATATATTTTCTGCGGACTCGAGGTAGAATATACAATCCGCGGCACATCGGATTTATCCAGGCAGATTGACAGGCTGTCTAACTTGTCTTCGTAATAAACCGCAGGTATCTTCTGAAAAAACCACCTGATGCCGTCTTTAGCCCCGTAATACAAATGCGGCTCTTCGAACACAGCTACATGCAGCCTGTCTCTGGAATCTATTGCGAGCGATACCCTGATTCGCTTATTTAGGTCTATTTTTTTGATCTTTTCGTACATCCAGATACCGTTACTTCGCCTGGCAATGAAAAGATATGACTGATCGCGCACATTACCGGATAGCGCGCAATAGAGGACATTGCGCTTATCAAATTGCGCGGTACCATTCGGGTCTTCCAGCATACTGAAATTCTTATCAAGCTTTTCAAACTGCCACCCCATCGCCCCTTTATAATAATGTCTGACTCCGCCGAATTTTTGCTCGGTCATGATGTGCGGCGACGGGCTTGGGCCATGTGTAACAGCTATTGTGGCAGCTGCGGTATACATGCCATACATTTTGATATCAATAATACCAAGGCCCTCTGCCGGCCGCCATACTCCGTCATTTTTAAACCGGTAATTAATCTGCAGCCCTTTAGGCTCCAATACATTATTCCAGTAACAAACATGCGGGATATTGTAGTCGTCAACTGCTACAGATTCGTAATTACCTGTCCATGGGCCCTGCATCTGACTCTCTATCCATTTGTCGCCCTCTTTGGTTACATACCAGACGCCCTGCCCCCACTTAGTCGCAAACGCTATCTGGACATTCCCGTCAGTACCTATAAAAATTGAAGTTTCCGCGCATGGATTGGGCTTAGAGGCAACTCCCGTTATATGCCAACTATTCTCCTCTTTGCGCACATAATAAATTGAGGTAGAGGTTGTAGTGGCATGATAATCCTGCCCGTAACAAATATGGATAGTGCCGCTCTCGTCTATTGCTGCAGATGGATTAACGCCGCTTGCCACTTCCTCAATAGTCCATCTGTATGGCGAAAATTCGGCAAAGGCAGAATTAGATTGCGAAAAAGCCAGGTTTATTATGCTGAATATCACGAATAGGCGCGGGTAAAAGAAGGTAAATATGTTGCAGTTTCTCAAAGGACATCACCACCTTTGAACAACATGCTTTCGTCAATATAAGTATATCACATGAATGCAGTTTTTGGTAGATGGCCTACTCATTTCAGCAAGTACCCTTTTATGTCCTCTTTCTGAAACAGGTATACATGATTATTATTGCCTTGTCGAGGGGGCGCAGTTTTTATGCAAGTAACCTTTGAGCCAGGCGGTGTAATTCCGGGTTTGCCAGCGCGAGAGCTTTTTTCTTTACAACCCTTGAAAAATACTCCTTCTCGGTTTTAGTCATCCTCTCCCGCCTCAGCTTCTTTAAAAATAGCTCCTTCTGCTTAGCAGAAAAAACCTGTGATAGCGAATATTCCAGGCCAAGTTCGTCTTTGACGGAAAGCAGTTCATTCAGTTTTGCCTGCGTCTGGCTTAAAAAGTAGCTGCTGAAAACCGCCTTTAGCCGCTGCGTAGACACTTTGTGTCCCGCGGGATTTAAATCGTCATCTTTTTTGAGTTTTTTAAGGAAATCAGCGTATTCTTTTTTGCTTTTATTTACAAGCAATTTGTATAATCGGCCTGCCCACGGGAATTTTAGATTGGAAAACTTATAAAGGGCCAATGACATTGCCAGAAGCGAGGCTAAGGTTAATCTGTCGGGTCGTTTCGTTAAGTGCTGATTAAGGTTATGGTAATCGAACAATCCTCTCTCCGCGCTATTAGCCAGCACTACCGGAAAGCCCTCCCATAAGCGCAACTCTTTCGATTTGACCATATCTGCCAATGTTAAATTCGCGTCATAGTCTTCCTCTGCATCAAAAAGCGGTAATCCTAATGCGCCTACTCTTTTGAAAAGCGTATCATTTTTCACCCAATAACCTCTCTTTTTTAGCCATATTGATAAAGCTATCGAATTGTTTATTAACTCTGTCTTCTGAAATATCAAAGGCAGCCGTTTCCCTGAAGCGGGATACCAATCGTCTAAAATCAATTTCGGCCCGCCTGCTTTTGAGCAATAAAAGACAATCATCAATATCAACTGTTGTCGCTCTGAATATCTTGCTTATGATGATATCATAATAATTGAGTATGCCGATATAAATACGGCTGAATTCTTTAACCGGCATGTTATTGCCTTTTTGTAACGGTGATTCAAGCAATTCCGTAGTATGTATTGCCTTACCTTTAAACAGGTCAAAAATAAATCCGCCGTCTTTCCCCCAACCTGCTCCAGTTGCCGCTTTATACCCCAACTGGCTTAGGATGACGGTAAGATATTTGTATTCATCTATATTTGGCACCAGCAGATCAACATCTTTCGTTGACGGTTTTATGCCTAATAGTGTCAAGGCCGTCCCCCCGCAGGCAATCAGATGCACTTTCTTTTTGAGAAAGCTGTCCCACCCGCTGATAATGTCCAGCAACCATTCTTTATTTATCCTATATTCCATACAATTTCTTGTATTAATTTATACAATTACTTGCACTAAAGTATACAATATTTATTTGAATTTGTCAAGGGTATCGGCAGGTAAGCTATGGTAGGGTGGCACTTTATAGGATGTCACCGTATTCTACGTAGCCTATAGGCAAATTAATTCGAAACTGAGAACGACTTGATGGATACTTTCGGCAGGTAGGTTATGGTGACGTCTTCTTAGTGGACAAGCTTTTAATAAGTTTCTTTAAGTTTATAATATCCGTCTTTAGGATTTCGGTAGCCATCTACAATACCCCAGTGTTCTTCGATATGATTATTTAGCTCGGCTGGGTTGCCAGCTTTATCCCATTCGTCCGCCCATTCAAAAATGACGATACCTGCTAATTCGCCTTCCACAGCTCTAACTTGCCCCTGAATCGCATCTCCTTGTGTAGAACCCTCTAGACAACTGCTATATCCCGTCTCGGCTATAATAACGGGTTTGTTATACTTCAGTGAAATTTCCTTAAATTTTTGTACTGTTTCTTTTGCCTTTTCACGGCTGAACTTACCATCCAACCAGTCGTATATCCCTACATAGACATTATATGACAAAATATCCAAGAAGCCCGCTCCTAGGCGAATAGATTCGTCCCTATACCCTAGATTTGACCCCGTAATAGGATGATAAGGGTCGACATCCTTAATGGCTTTATATATTTCCTCAAAGAATCTATTAACTTTTTCTTCGCCATATCTTCTGATTGAATCACCTTGCTTACCAAAAGTAAAAGGCGCATCGTTCCATATATCCCATGCTAAAATGCACTTTCTATCTTTGTGGCGCTCTACATTCCTTACCGCTATGCTTTTGAGCCGTTCAAGTTCAGCGATGGAATTGAAATCCGTCCAATCGCCTGGATATACCACATTTTCTATGACCATAATATTATGCTTCTCGGCTAGGTCAAGCATAGTATCGGGCAAAGGCCGATATGTCCGGATGGTATTGATCCCTGCTTCTTCCATTAACTGAAAATCTTTTTCTATTACTTCTTTCGGGATCTGAGAATAATGCTTTATCTTTGGATAATTTAAGGCATAGGCAACGCCCTTTATAAAAAATTCCTTACCATTGACACAAATTTTTCTGTTTTCTATGCGAATATGCGCTGCCTGAGACGATTCTTTCGCCAGAAGCGGGTAGACCTCTCCAATCAAAAGTAGGCATATCAGAATTATAATAGTTTTATAGTTTTTCATCTTTTTTGACTGGGCTAAATTTCAGATAATCCCATATTATCCAATCACAGCCTGCAAGCCATTCTAAACTTATGACATTTTCGCCTTCTTTTAAACTATTTTTTGGTATTCTAACACATAGGGACTCTTTGGCAGTAGTTATGTTATATGTGCCATTATCCTTATCATTCACCAGAACTTTAAAGAAGGTGCCCGACATCTTAGGTTGGCTGTCTATAGGTTGGATGTCAAATGGTTTGATAAAAAGTCCGTAATCGTTGTTAAGCATATCTTTGCTTAAGTAAAACTTAATATTGGTAATCGGATCTTGAATTGAAATTGCCCTCTCAAATTTCTTAAAATTTTCGCCTACTGTATAGTCATCCGATACATCCATCTCATGCGAGAATTCTTTGAAAAAACCGTCATCACCTCCTATCTCCCAGCTTTCAGATGGTTTTTTAACATCATTTATTGGCTCAAATTTAAGATAGTCCCAAGTCAGCCATTGCCCGCCTGCGAGCCACTTAAGCGATAAAACATTTTCACCTTCTCTCAGGCCTTTATCAATATAGATGGTAAACGTAGTTCCGTCTTTATATGGACAACTTAATGTTTCGATAAGAGCATTGTTCAATAGCACTTCAAAATTTACATATTTATAATTTCGCACATCCCAGTTGCATGCATAAATAGAAAAAACATAGCTTCTATTCAAATCATCCTTTGTAAGGAAAAAATGGATATTCGTTACAGGATCAAGCATAGTTATGGCACGCTCGAATTTCTCAATAGGATCGCCTACGTAATAATCATCCTGAATGTAGGCTTGATCCAGGAATTCATCATTAGAGTCGTTCCGGACGCCTATCTCCCATGGCATCTGCGGTTCTTTGTAGTCCGGTATACCTTTTAAGTGTTTCGAAATAACAAAATTATCAATATAAAATGTAGCACCTTCCCTATTATGACCATAGCATAACTTCATATAGCCGATAGAATCGTAATCCGCTATTATCAGCTTTTCAACTATCTTATTAGCCGTGTATTTTTTCAGCATACCATATAAGTCGAATTCGGCATGGTGCCAGCTATTATCGGGGACGATACCGTCAATTTTTCCCATCTTCACCATGTTTAGTCGTTCATGAACTTTATCATCATCGGTAAATTGAATGTCATACCATCTTTTTCCTGCCTTCACCAAAAAATTGATTTTGACATCCTTCGATATCTTATAATCAAAACTTACTATAGGATATTTTTCTGCATCGTATGAGATGCTTCTGACTATCGCCCCGAAACTGCCGCCGTATTTTTTGTTTTCAAGCTTAAGACAAAAACTTTTATCTTCTCTCGCTTCGTTATCCAGCGTGAGCGTTACCCCTTCTTCGCCGTCCAAGTTTTCCCACTCGCCAAAACCATCTTCAAAAGTATCCTGCGTTAAACATAAATTCTGCGGTAAAAGCGCTTTGGCCTGCAGCGAAATAATATCTTTTTTCGTCTTTACATTAATAGCCTTTTTGCTGTCGGCCAAAGATTCGATAATAATACTCTCACCGATATTTCTGGCGGCTAACGTCTTCTCAGCAAAGTCTGTTTTGTCGGATAGTTTGACTACTGCCCTATAGCAAGCCGTATTAAAGCCCGTTTCTAGCAAAAGTACTTTCATGCCGCGTGGGTCGGTTAATGAGCTCTTGATAAGTATAGGTGCGGCATTGATGGAATTCCTATCGGCATCGTCGCCAGTAAGTTCTATGAAAAGCGATTCGCCCGTAGTTATTTCTTTATTACCTAAATCCTCTTTGAAATCCGAATCTTTCAATTTAAGGGATTTTATTTTTTTCGGGTTTTTTATAATCAGGCTTACGGTAACAATATTTGACGAGGGGCTTGTATTTCCGAACTCATCAACAGTTTTAGCCATAACCTTGCTCTCGCCGAAATCAAGCACCGCTTTGCTCAGTTTAAAAATACCTGTTTTTTTATCGCTTATGGCCTCGCCGATTTCTTTATTCTTTACATAAACTTTTACTTTCTGAGCAGGCTCGGCCTCGCCAGAAATATCTATAATATTAAAGTGGATTTCTTTGGGTAAGTCATAAAGGATGGGGGCCGTAATGTCTTTTCTCCTTTCAAAAACTGCATAATAGGCATAGAGTTTTTGGGTACCTTTAAGCTCTGCGGTCAAAGACTGGTCATCTTTGTTTTGGATAGTCGGCAAATACTCCCAAATTCGTAACTCAGGATTATACGCATATATGCCAATACGTGCCGTATCTTTTACAGTGCTCAAATCATGCTGCAGTGCAAGATGAGCCGGCCTCCCGAAATCCACGCCTTCCGGCTCTATTTCGTAAATTGAGCTTATTAATTCATACCCTTCTTTTTCTCCCAAAGTAGCAAGATAACTTTTTCCCATATCTTTTATGTTAAAAAGAAGGAAGGGCATTTTTATGGAGTGCTCTTCGAATGCCAGGGTTACTTTTTTATTAACACTTTCGACTTCTCCGCCATAAACGAACGAGACGACGGTTCCTATATCTATATTTACTTCATCAACGGCTTTATTTCCTTTATCGTCGAATGCGGTAAGTCGCAATATATATGGTCCTGACAGGTCCATATCCGTATCGTAATAATAGTATTCCTTTAATCCTGTATCCCAGGTAGTTAAATTGCCGTGCAACGTTTCATCGCCTATAGCCAAGTCTTCTATTCGCGTTTTGTCTGCTTTTGGTATTGTCGACTCTTCAATTTTTGTCCATTCATTTGGCGGGTCCTGTTGCGCATATTCTACAATATATTTTTTGAAATTTCTTCCGCACGCTACTCCGAATACAGGCACTTGCGCCCTCACTAACGTACCGCTTTTAGGAACGTTGATCTTTGCAATAAGGTGATTCACTTTGGTCGGAAATGTTTCTACCTTTGTGTCGTTTATATAACATTCAATCTCATACAAACCGTCTTTGACGTATTCACATTTACTATCCTTGCCATCCCATACAACCGCATATTCGCCGGGCAATTGGTTGGCGGTATCTTCCAAAAGCACGACGGGTTTGCCATCTTGGACAAGTTTGATTAAAATAGAACTGGAAGTTTTTAGGGCGTAATAGATCGTGACATCGCCTAATATATCATCCGTTGCTCCCGGCGAGATCAAGTCAGATGATATCTTAAAATTATACGACGGGGATGGGACAGACAGCTCATTTATAGAAATGGGAAATGCACTTGAAGTCGATATCAATAAAGAAAGGACAATAAGAAGGGCTCTAAGCATGCTATTTAAACACCGCGCCTGACGCTATGGCGCGAGGGGTTTCTTTGGCGATAAGCGCTTCTACAAAGGCGTTGGCTCCTTTTATAATCGCCGAGATTTGCGCATCTTTGGCACTTTTAAGTCTTTCAACAGCCTGAGCTATCAGTTGATTATTTAATCGGTTATTCTCTTTTTCTATCCGGCTTATCGATTCCTGAGGAGCTTTATTTTCCCTTAAAGCCTGGATGGTATTTATATTGTTGCCGAATTCCGATTCCATTTTGCTGATAAGCTTTTGCTTTTCAGCTTCAAAATTATCCTCGATCGCAACTACCCTTATGATATCCTCGTTTATTCTTTGATTTACGATCTTATTAATGTTGTCAAGCAGGGCGCGATATTCACTAGACAAATAATCCGGCAATAAATACTGATAGGCAATAAGAGTCCTATAATTATATGGCGCGTCCTCTACTTTTTTCAATAAAGAAGTATCCATATTTGCGTTCAATAGCCGAGTGGCAATGCAATATCCGTATTGTTCGAATTTTCTCTTG
>CAYIQH010000002.1:0-28262 GCA_964365575.1 uncultured Planctomycetia bacterium
AACATTACGCCTAATATCGACATTTCCGTTTACGTAGATTACGCCGTTACCGGGGTTTAAGGTTGTATTATCAAAAACCTGTGTTCCGCCCCCGGGGGTATAGACATCGCCGCTCGCAGTGGCTTTTTGGATGTAATAGTTAAAAAACGTAGCATCAAAGGAAGGCAGGCTGACTGCCGGCTGAGAGTCTAGATCTGTTCCGGTAATTACTCCCTGCAATCTTTCGCGGGCGCGGCCTACCGCACTCGCGTTGCCATATACATAGCAAGGCCGAAATAGGCCTACTACATCCACGGCCGAAGTCGTAAATAACCCTCCCCATGCAGAACTATTTGAATGAACCCCATATGAGGTCCCGCAATTTATGACAGATTGGTTAGTGGGCAGGATCTTGCCGTTTGCTAGAACGACATAATTGAAGCTGGGAGGTATATTGGCCCTCACTTCAGTTTTTATATTTCGGGAAATGCCGTTGACAGTACCGGCAGAAATTATTAGTAATATATTGTTAGTTGTCCAGTTTGAAGTGTTGAGATTGACGGTGATATTACCTCCTCCCAGATTCCTGACTATGGGAAACCTCGAAGTGTCGAAACTATTATCCCAAAGATCCTGCATTGCTTCTTCTATGCCGGCTTCCGCCAGATAATATGCTTCAGTGGAGGCCTTAAGCCTTTTTACCATGAAAGCGTCCTTTAATAACATGAATGAAAGAGCCGCGGATGCTATAACCGCTATACCCAACAATATTACTGTCGTGAGGAATGCGATGCCTTTATTGCGCATTTTTTATTTACCCGTATTCCTGGGCTCTATTTCAGCCGTTACAGACCGGCTTACTGTCACGCCCGTTGAAATCTTCCCATCTACATTTATATTTATCTCAAATCCCTTTGTCAACTTTTGCCCGTCTACTTCAACGGTAAATGTGCCGTAATCCGGTTTTTCGGTAAAATAACCCCCAATGTCCACCATTGTCGTATTGCCCGGCCAGTATACAGAGATATCTTTTAAGATATGACTTTGATCGTAACTCTCCGGCGTTGTCCCTCCGGCAATAGCGGCAAATTCGGCCTTAAACTGGATATATCGCCCTCCTGCTATGGCAGAGATATCCGCTGGATTCGCTACTGTAGTGATGCCCGGTATACTAGTCCAGTCTGCGTCGGCTTCGAGATTTGCCTTATTATCGTCGCTCCTTATTTTAAGTGTCAATGAAGAGTCACTGTGTGTTGTGGCATCGTATTGCATTTTCGTAAAAGCCGGATCTGCAATGCCGGTGTCAAATATCTGTGAAATATAATTACCGTCTTTTGTGTAGCTTACAAATACTTCTTCCACAGCGTATATGCGCCTTTCGCCGCTAAGGCCGGGTAGCCAGTTTACTTCGCCCGCTGCTACTGCACCATCCCTACCGTAACACATCGAATCGTCGCTTATATCGCTGTCTTCCCAATATACGATTGAGGTTGGACCTGGCACATAGAAAGTAATGAGATAACTGTTTGTCTTATCGAGAGGTACATCACTTGGAGTGGTATCCTGCATTTGTATCCAATCCGACCATTTTGTATTATTAGCGGGTATGGTTACGTTAAGCTGCCCGTCATCAAAAGTAATTGCTTTATATTGCATTTGGCTTGAACCGTCATATGGATCATCGCCTACGTCCCCACCCTGTTGTATTATATACGCCGATTGTATTGTCAATGGCACACTATTATGCGCTCGAAACTTTACACGTACCATCATGCCGTTGGAGTGAATGTATTTATCTGACAGGATAATTCTGTAGGTCCTGTCGCTTGTTGATTCCTCGCCCGTAGGATTTATTGAACCACTTTGTCTTGTTTGTTCGTATGCATTCCATGCTATATCATATCCTTCAAGGCGCAGGATGTATTCTTCGTTTCCGGAAGTATTATCCCGATCCCCGTTCCTGCTGCTGAATTCCATTTTTGCGTTGCTCGATATCCCGTCGAGAAATGTAGTTTCATACCACGTATCGTAGTAAAAGTGGAGCGTCAAAAAGTCATTGATGGCATTTGCCGTGTAGCCTAGATAGTAATCATTGCTCCAGACCCCGTAGGGAGAATCATGCATGTTGATGATAGATACGGCGTCTCCTGAAGAAGCGCTGATCCCTGAAGAGCCGTCAGGGTAGGTAACATTTGCATAATGCTCGCCTTCCTGGATGCCTCCGGCAGGAGTAAATTTTAGGGCGTCGATGCCGAGCGCGTATCCGGATGAAGCGATATTCTTTTTGGTGACCTTAAACTTTATATCATGATAACCGCCTATTAAGATAACACTGCCAAAATCTATCAGATCCTCTGTTTTTGAGGTTACGGGGCCATAGCCGTCAAACTCCCTTAATTGCGGCGATACTTCAAAGGATATGGATTCAGCTTTTAGCAATGTTCTTGAACTCTTCCAATTTAAAAACTCTGGGACTGTCGGGCTATTTCCCGTGCCGAGAGATACGACCGTATCAATTTGCTGTTGGCGTTCGGCGGCAGTCAGAGAATTGTCGCGAGGATAAAAGACAGTTCTTCTGAGCTCGTACTTGTCGCCGTTTTGGTAGACATGGTAGATGATGGCTTGATCCCAGAAAATTTTCGCTATACCGGTTATCGGGTCGAATGTGGAAGAATCCGGCTCAAGAAATCCGTCCCCGTCTTTTAATGGATCATAACCGGTATTACTTCTTCCGTCATCCATGGCGAACGGGAAACTTATAGCGTCATAAGTACCGTCAGCGGCGGTATGAAAAAATATCTTTCCACCCTCTGACATCTGTATTTCTCTTTTTATTCTTTCAATAGATATTTGGAGGTCCTGAAGTAATTCGCTTTTGATGCGCTCATTTATCCATACCCCCTGCGTCATAAACCATAGGGCGAATGCCCCGCCTATAACGATGACAGATATTGATGCGGCTACGAGGAGCTCAGCAATTGTCAGGCCATGTTCGTTCATCTTTTTTTGCATAAAAACCTGCCTTAAATATACGGGGAAATAAACGAAGTTACTATTATAGTAGTTGTGGCGACGTCACCGGTGCCTTTGTAGCTTACAGTCACCATTATTTTAGTGAGATTTGTTTTGCCTTCGAAATTTGGGGTTATCGTAGTGGTACGCGTAAAATCTCCGTCAGCATCCGGCAGGCCGTCTCTGTTCACGGCCACGTCCGTTTCCACGGCTGTAGGCAGGTTACTATACCCCTTATCTCTTCGCAATTCCCGAATTCTATCCATCCTGCTTCTTGCAATGTTTATGGCGGCGTAATTATAGTCTATCGTCGCGCCGGCCCTCATATTTTCCAGCAATAGGCCAAGGAACCCTCCGATGAGCACGCTTATAAGCGCCAATGATGTTATTACCTCTACAAGTGTCATTCCTCGCATATTCTTTGAATGTCGCATGTGTAATCTCGTTCTTATTGATGTTGACGTTTACGGCAATACATGGCTGCCGGGGCTTATATTGCATATAGGGTTTGTAGCTACAGCATTAATGGTATAACTGGTAGAAAAGGTTTCGCTCGTATCCAGGGGGCATACTAGCGATGCTGTGCCATCGTTTATATAAGGGTTCAGCTGAGACGCGGTCGGCGTAGCATCATCTGCCGCGCCGGTTTCCATTGACCAGTGTTCTTTTACGGCCACGATTCGCCTTAGATTGGTTATGCAGGCATCCCGATAGGTATTATCTCTTGTTTTCATAAAGTTAGGAATTGCTATAGCGCAAAGTATTGCCATGATAGCGACAACAACCATCATCTCGGCGATGGTAAGGCCTTCATTATCGCATTTTATTACTGGTTTTTTCATTTGAAAAGGCCTCCTTTTTTAGAAGGGCATCCCATTCCTTGTCTACGGTTTTTTGAATTTCCGCAATTACATCTTTTCCTAAATGCGTAAATCTCCCTTGCAGGCTTAGATAATCGCCCATGTCTTTTTTCTTGACGGGCTTTCGGACAGTATAGCACCCGTTTTCCACTTCGTAAAGAGGAAATACGCACGTTTCAAACGAAAGTTTTGCCATTTTGATTGTTAATTGAGAAGGGAATTTCCAGCCGGCAGGGCACGGCGATATTATCTGGATAAACTTAGGCCCCCTTATCGTTTTCGCCTTTCTTAACTTTGCTATAAAGTCTTCCGGGAATGCTATGTTGGCGGTAGCGGTATAAGGTATTTTATGTGCGACCATTATTTCCACTATGTTCTTTTTCGGGCCAGTTTTGAATTTCTTTACGGGGGTTGTTGTTGTCCACGCGCCATGAGGAGTAGACGAACTTCGCTGTATACCCGTGTTCATATAAGCCTCATTATCGTAACAGACATATATTATGTCCTCTCCCCTCTCTACTGCGCCTGACAATGCCTGTATGCCTATATCCATCGTCCCGCCATCCCCTGCCCACGCCAGCACTGATACATCAGTTATACCCTTTATCTCCAGCGCGGCCCTTATGCCCGAGGCCGTAGAGGCCGCC
This sequence comes from uncultured Planctomycetia bacterium, assembly GCA_964365575.1. Classification (GTDB taxonomy): domain Bacteria; phylum Omnitrophota; class Gorgyraeia; order JAHIPI01; family JAHIPI01; genus CAYIQH01. Next base: position 4,499 of record CAYIQH010000002.1, read on the forward strand.
GTTTCAAACGCGGTATGGAATACCGGCACACCTGCCGACGAATAAGGGAACGGGCCGTCTATAACAGACCAGCAGCATGCCGGTATAACGACTATGGTTTTCCTGCCGAGCGCTTTTAGGGCATACCTGAACGCCAGCGTGGCACCGCATCCCTGGCAGGCGACGTGGCCGGGTGACATTATTTCTATTTCGGGTATAGTTAATTTCATACCTTTGCGCCTACCCACACCATTTCTTTCTTATAAAGGCCATGCGACATATTTTCCACAATTTTGGTTATGTCGTTCATAGTGACGTCTCTCCCGCCGAGGCCGGCTATGAATCCGTAAATAGGCGGGTGTAGTTTTTCGTTATAGAGAGCCGATTTGACTTCCTGAAAAAATATTCCTTCATTTCCAAATGATATATTCCTGTCTATGACGCCAACTACCTTTGCCTTTTGAAGTATTTTTCGCAGATCTTCTTTAGGAAACGGCCTGAATGTACGTATTCTTACCAGTCCTACTCTTGTGTTTTGTTTTCGCATTTCGTCTACAACATCTTTGGCTGTTTCGGAAATAGCCCCGGAGGTAACCAAGAGTACGTCCGCTCCGGCTGTTTTATATTCTTCTATTAACCCGTATTTACGTCCGGTAATCTTGGCGTATTCAGCGCAGGTTTCTTTTATTACATCGAAAGCAGACATCATCGCGCCTTGTATATTATAACGCAGTTCGTAGTACCACTCGGGGCTCGTGAGGCCTCCGAAGGTATGCGGCTCGCGCACGTCTAATTTGTATTTAGGGTTATAAGAAGGGAGAAATTTATCGATGTCTTTTTGATCGGGAATGTCCACTGCCTCGCTGGTATGAGAGTGATAAAAAGCATCCAGACAGATCATCCCGGGCAGAGATATTTTTTCGCATATCTTAAATGCCTGAATGGTAGTATCAAGTATTTCCTGGTTATTTTCACAGTAAAATTGCAGCCAGCCCGTATCTCTTTGGGATAAACTATCGGTTTGTTCGCTCCATATGTTCCATGGCGGCCCTAGGGTACGGTTTATATTTGCCATTACGACCGGTGTCCGCGCACCCGTAGCCCAATGGAGCATCTCATGCATCAGCGCCAAGCCCTGAGATGACGTTGCCGTAAAAGAACGCGCTCCTGCTGCCGAGGCGCCTATACATGCGGCCATGGCAGAATGTTCCGATTCCACCTTGATGAACCTGGCCCGCAATTCGCCTTCCGCCACCATTTCTGAAAGTTTTTCCACTACCTCTGTTTGAGGCGTAATGGGATATGCCGCGATTACTTCTGCGCGTGCCAATTTTGCCCCGAACGATACTGCATGATTGCCTGTTATGACTTTTTTCATTTGAAAACCAACATGCTATTTCTTCTCCTCTTCGATTTTAATCGCTTTAAATGTGCATTCTTCTATGCATATCCCGCAGCCCTTACAATAGTCAAGGTCTATATGCAGTTTACTGCCCGTAATTTCGATTGCCGCGTCGGGACAGAATTTCCAGCATATCATGCAGGATTTGCATTTTGAATAGTCTATTACCGGGCGTATTGAGCGCCATTTACCCGTTTTATTATAACGGGTATTAGCAAGGGACATTGCCGATAGCGGAAGATCGCCTGCCTTCTTGAACGTAATATATTTTATTTTTTTAGCATTGTGTTTTCGTGTTTTCATAGGCTTCTTTTGCCGCCAGCATGTTTTCGTCACTCTTTGAGGCAATATTCTCTTTGATTGCCTCAAGGAGTGACGATATATTAATCTCTTTAGTAAATTTTGCGAAGGTTCCGAGTATGGCCGTGTTAACTATAGGCGCACTCCCGGAGCCGAGCTTGTACTGCGTAGCTATTTTTGCAGCATCAAATACACAAGTATTGAATTTATTCCCGAATTTGAAGCTGTCTTTCGGAGATCTCGAGTTTATTATAATACTACCGTCCTTTTTCAGCCCTTTGGTTACATCTATATTTTCAATAAGTGTAGGGTCAAGGATTATGACGTAATCCGGATCGCTGATAGGAATCCTTTTGCGTATAGTGGTATCGCTTATTCGCGTATACGCCGTAACCGGAGCCCCCCGCCGCTCTACACCGAAAAACGGAAAAGACTGTACGTATTTTCCTTCCTTAAAAGCGGCCGTGGCGAGCAGCCTTGAGGCTACGACCGCGCCCTGCCCCCCTCTTCCGTAAATTATAATTTCTTTCATCGTTATCCAGTGTACTTATTTCGTGGCTGTTTTTAGCAGCTTATTTATTTCGTAAAGTTGGTTCAGTGCCTCGGTATCGTCAGGAGCAATTTTCATTATCCTTTCGTAAGCCACCTTCGCCTCATTCCACGATTCGCGGCTTATGAATACATCCCCGCACGTCTTATAGTATTCGATTAATTTTGCCCGGTACTCATTAGGCAGGGGCTCAAATGCCAAAAGTTTGTCGCATTCACGCAGCATATCACCCCAGTTATGTTCGTTTTTCAGCTCTTCAATATCGCTGAGTATCTTTTTTATTGCGCTTTCAAGGTCGCTCCTTCTGGACATGCCGGCTATATTTTCAAGGTATTGCCTGGCGGATTCCGCATAGCTGCTTTTGGGGTATTGGGTGATCAATTTTTCAAAGTTTTCTCTTGCGTTGAAATAGTCCTTGTTCACAAAATAGAACTCGCCAACCTTGAAAAGAGAAGCATCCGCCCATTTGCTGCCGGGATAGCTGCGGATAATGGTGGAATATTTAAACACGGCAAAATCTCCCTGCCCTTTCTTTTCCAGTTCACGCCCCTCCCTGTACAAGACATCGGCCTGGTCTGCCCGAAGCCGTAAAGGAACCATGATGATCGCCAGAATTGCCGCAAAAGACAGGATTATTTTTAATTTAGTACGTATTCTCATTTCAAATTATGAATTTTCGTAAGATTATTTTTGTTCGTATAAAAAGAAACATCCGGATATGTTCCCTGCCAATATTTTTCAAATTGAAGTTTAAAGATTTTTGCAATTTTATCTGATTCCATAATAATTACGTTTTCGTCATTCTTCAAATCGGCGCTGACCGTCCAATTATATGAGCCTGTAATGACCGTCTTGTCATCAATTATGCAAAACTTGTTATGCATCAACCCTTCCCCTTTTTCCGGTTTGACAATAACGCCGTTTTTTGCCAGGAAACCAGCCTTAGAATAGTATTCCTCTGCGTTTTCACCGTCAAGAAAAACTCTTACAGTTACGCCGCGTCTAGCGGCGGATGCAAGGGCATTGGAAAGCGCCCGGGAAGTCAGCGTATACATGGCCAACTCGATGGATTTTTCAGCCGAGCCTATTCTGCCCAGTATCTCTCTTCCGCATTCGTCCTGCGGCGAAAAGAGAACCTTTATTTCGCTGTCGTCGGCAAAAGGTGAGGTAGCGAGAGAACTTAATAGGAGAATTGCCGTTAAGAAGGAGCATATTATATTAGGCATTCTCTTACTTAATGGATAAGACGGAATCAAATCCGCCGAAACTATTTGTTACTGATTTTGTATTGTGCGTGTCATGTCTCCATTCACCGTCCACAATAAATTTATACTTGTAACTGCCCGGCTTAAGCGCTATTTTCTTTTCCCATATACCATCCGGCATTTGCTCCAGGCGGCTGGTGTTATCGGCCCGCCAGCTGTTAAAGTCACCTACAATGTACACGTTTCTGGCTTCCGGCGCCGATATCGAGAATGCCTGCACTTTAAGGGCATCGCGCATTTTTGCCATAAAATCTTCCGCTTCTTCATAGAAGTCATCAAGGAATAATTTCCGGCTGTCTACAACGACTTCATCAGCCAGGGCCAGGTAATCAACTGCTCCGGCAGCATACTTGTTTAATTTAATAACAGGCACCCCGCGCTCCGTGGCCTCGCGAAGCGTAACATTGCCGCGTATTACCGCGCTGTACAAGTTATCCTTAAAGTGGCGTTTTATTTCCTGATGCATCTTTTTGGCATAGTTTGTGCGCTTATCGTACATACAGATCAGGCCCTTCACTCTCGGCGAACGCTGTAGCTTCAATTGTATAAGCTCCACCATATTTATTAATTTTCCCACACCCATCAAAGAGAGTGTGCAGCACTGTACCGGCACTATTAACTCATGAGCTGCCCTGAGTGCATTAAATGTGAGGAAGCCGAGGCTTGGAGGACAGTCTATGATTACAAAATCATAGCTGACTTCCAGTGAATCAAGTGCCTTGTATACTATGGATATGGCATCTTCGGCATTTCGCAGCTCCTGCTCTGTAGTACTTAGAAGTATATGCCCGGGTACCAGGTCAAAATTTTCCCACAGATGGAGGATTACTTCTGAAATCTTCTTTCGTTTAGTGTCGGCCGTAGTGAATATATTATAGACGGACCGCTCTATCTGGTCGGTTTTTATGCCTAATCCGAACGATGCATTTGCCTGCGGATCCAGATCGATGACAAGAACTTTATAATTTTTACTGGCGAGTGAAGAAGCGAGATTGATAGCTGTGGTAGTTTTGCCGCAGCCACCTTTCTGATTTGCGATTGCTATTACTCTCATATCTCTCCTCCTTAGACTATTTTATTACGATTTTTATATCTCGAATATAGATGGAAGCGCCCGGATCATTAGATGTCGTCTGCGTCCCGAACTCAAACCCTATATGGCTTACGCGTTTAGAGTTATAGTATCCTTTAAAGCTGTCAAAAGGTACAGAGATAAATTGCCATTCGCTGCTCATATTTTTGTCAAAAATACGATTGCGGGCCTGGGGCAGGTATGAATTATTATCCGAGTCGCGTAATATAAGCTCCAAACTTTCGCTTCCGGTCAGCCCTTTTACAAAAAATTGAAGCAAACTGTTTGTGAGATCGGCCGGCTGAGCCATGTCAAAACCGACACTTGCCCACCCTGTAGTTCCGTCATTCACGAGGTAAATGCCGTCTTTTAACATTTTACTGTCTCTCATCGCTGCGCCGTAAAATCCTATTCTTTTTAGGATTCCTGTATTTGCCTGGCCGTTTGTGATCAAAAGATCCGGATCATAAACTGCATCAGCGCCAGGGCTATCGGATAGTAATTTTTTCTGCGCATTGGTTATTTTTGTGCTTTCAGAAGTTATCTTCTTGCTCGTATCGCCGACTATTTCAATTTTGATATTTATCTTACCTCTGTATGCAATGTTAACCAGAAGAAGCAGGATCGCCAAAAAAGATATTAACCACGGAAATAGATGGAAAATTTTTGCGCTGGAGTACGTAACTTTGCGCGGATGCAAATGAGAATCATCACTGGCGGTCCTTTTTGGATTTTCTGATTTATTCGGCGGGTTAAATATGTAAGTGCTGGCTATCTTTTCTTTTGTATCTGTATCAAAATTTTCAGACAGGATCTTAGAGGAGAATATATCCTCATACCCTTTCTTATCAGCGGCTCTTTTCTTATAAGTTAGAAGGTCTACGATTTTGCTCAATTTTTTCCCCCCGCACTATCTGGGCAATTATATCATAACCGGGTATATAATGCTACGATATTTATTTAATAATGGGGCGTGATGGGTATTATACCTTATCCGATAAACAAAAGGGGATCAACACATCGCCCCCGTTTTCTTATTTCAAAATGCAGGTGAGGATCAATGTCTTTGGATTTCGCATTGCCTGTCTTGCCGACATAACCGATAATTGCCCTTTGTCTTATCTTTTGGTTATTTTTAATACGGGTACGGGAAAGGTGGCCGTATAACGTCGCGCTGCCATTTGCGTGATGGATAATCACATATTTTCCCATGCCGTTTTTAACATACCCTACTTTTGCCCTTCCGCTTTTTGATGCCCTTACGCTGGTACCGACCGGCGCATATATGTCTAAGCCGCGATGGCTCCTGCCTCCTCTTCTGGGCGCGCCGAAATGTCCGTCACCATGTTTGTCCTTACGTATCGGAATGCTGCCCTTGTATCTGATAGGCGAAATAAAGTCTTCCTCAGCCCAATCTTTACCATGGACGTAACCGATCGCGAAAATTAACGAAAATAATATTGTTATAAACAGTATCTTTCTCATCTTGCAGAATATTTCCGAGAAAGGGTGAATACGAAAAGGCCTATCATAAATGCACCTATAAAAGCCTCGGAACCGGCCAATAACCGGTAGTAAACATTTTCTTTCGGAATAAAATCTCCATAACCTAGAGTGGTAAAAGTAATGATGCTGTAATAAATACAATCACCCAATGAATAATTTCCCGCATAGCTGTATGATGCCATAATTGCTTTAAGCAAATAATATGTGACCCCGTAGATTAGTATTATAGCTAATGATGACAGGATTATTCTGTTTGGTTTTTCGCCGTAACCGCACAGGATTCCCATAAGGGCATGCGGCAAATAGGCTATATCCCTGTTTTTTCCGAGCCAGCATCGTTCCATTATTTTTTCTTTAAAAGACGCCCAGCTGGCGTCCTTATACCGCCCGTTTTCCATAAAATATTTTTTAAGGTCACGGTACGATTCTTCCGCAGATAGTATCCCCTTTTCGTCTATTTTTTCGTCTGCCCTGGAGAGGAAACCGCGCATCGGTCGGGAAAAATTCTGCATCGTCATGGATTTGATGTTGCGTAGATCGGCATGCCATAATCGCGTTGAATATAACCGGCAGTTCCACAGGTCCGCGTCACGCAGGTCAGCCTCGGATATGTTAGAATATGATAAATCCGCATGCCAGAGGCGGGTCTTCTTAAGATTTGCCTGTGTGAAGTCAGTGCTGCGGAAGTTTATGCCGGTTAAATCGGAGCCTTCCAGATCACATCCTATAAGATTGGCGTTGCTTATATCAGAATGGCAAAAATTTGCATTTCTAAAATCAGCCTGGGATAGGTCGGCCTTATTAAGATTAATTTTTATAAATTCAGCATTCGGTAAAACAACTTTTTGCAAAATAAAATTTTCTCCGGATCCTCCGCTTTCGAAAAATCTCTTCAAGGTACTTGCATATTGCTGCTTATCATCCGTATGCTTCCAGCAGAACCGCGAAAGGCTTATGGCCTTTTCCTTGCAGGCAGCGGCTCGGCAAGGAAGTTCTTTACCCATTATGCTTATCTGTTCATTATCGTGGGTCATTATAGTTTCGTAGAAGGATATTCCCTGTTGAGTTTTTGGACCATATTCAAACGTGCGTATTTGCGCCGTTCGACCATTTACGTATCCGTACTGCGGCTGGTGACATGCTTATTTATGAATGCCAGCAATTTGTCCTGAGCCGCTTTTCTCATGTCTTTAAAGTGCATACCCATGCCGGGATACGAGTGCAATTGAAGCCCCTTATCAGCAAGCCATATCACTGTTCCGTCCGATTCCAGTTGCTCGCCATTAGGCAGGTTGATCTTTAATTTTACTGTTGTACCCAGCGGTAAAATGCTTTTTGTGTGCACGAATATGCCATCACCGCTCATATTAAGGACCTGGCCTGTATGCCATACTTTATTGGTGTCGATTGCGGCACGAAATTCGGCTTCGATGTGAATATCTAAACGTTTAAAGCGCCTTCTGAGCAGTGCGTGGTCCAGAGGAGATTCTGACTGAAAAAATGTGGTTACGGCCGTTTCCTCGTCCTTGTATATCTCAAAAATGGAGTCCAGCCTGACCAGCCTGAACAGCTCTTCTATGTGAAGGGGGACATTGCAGAATTTCATCTTACCTTTATGATTTACTACGTTTTTATAAGCTATGGCAAGTATGGATATGCCGCTGTAGTCTACCATATTGACTTTGTCAAAATTGAGCAGGATGTCTTTCTTTTTGTTCTTTATCAGCCAGCCTATCGCCTCTATGATCTCCGATGCGTTGATATCGATTTGACCGTCCATATCGACGATGCTGATATTGTGCGCTTCTCTGATTCGTATATCCATTAAATTTTCAAAGCGTAGAAAAAAAGTCATATCCGCTATTCGCGCAAGCAGTATATGACTTTTCTTGGATTAAGATGCGATCTGTTTTTGTCTTTTGCGTATAAGCTGTTTATTTTGTTTCTGGTTCGGATTTTGTTTCAGGATACTTCAGCTGCTTTTTCATGGTATCTTCAAACTTTGTAGGAGTTTCCTTTACCGCAGCGCCTTGCTCGTTAGGGAAATAATGAAAAACATCTTTTAATGCTTGAAAGAAATAGGTCTTGCCCTGTGTCGTGACTAATGCCCCGAACATAAATATTACGAATATCACTGCTAACATTGCCTTTCTCATCAAATCACCCCCGTTATAATTTATTTTGACTGGGTTATGCTTGTTACCTGCTGAGAGTATATATTATACAGCAGCAAAAATCAACTAAAATAACGTAAATTACGATAAAATGTGTAAATATACGGTCAGGAAGTGCCTAAAAACTCGCCGACTATTGTACTCAGAACTTTTCCGTCGCAGGAATTTTTAAGCTTCTCCATGGATATCTTCATAACTTTGCCAAAATCTTTTTTTCCGGAAGCGTTTATTTCAGATATGACAGCCTTAACAGTTTCTTTTATTTCTTCGGGTAACGGCTCCTTGGGCAGATAGGATCTTAAAATTTCCAGTTCCGCTGTTTCTTTTGTCGCGAGATCCTCTCTTCCTCCGCTTCGGAATTGGGTTATGGAATCCTGGTGGCGCGCCACGTCTTTTCGTATCAGCGAAATTATTTCAGCCTCGTCAATCTCTTTTGTATTTTTCTCAATAATCTTATTCGTTATGGCAGTTTTTAACAGCCTCAGCGTGGATATGCGCGGAGTATCCTTCTCTTTCATCGCTGATTTCAAGTCTTCATCAATCTTTTTAAGTAACATGGTTTATCCGTTTATGATCTTGCCGCAAGGCGCCCTACTGTATTCGTTTCTATGTTGATACTGAGATTATTAGTTAATGCGAGAAGGGCATTTACTACATGTCCGTCAAACTGCCTGTCTTTTTCTTCGTTAAATATCTTTAATATCTCCTCCCGCTTCAGAGCGTTTCTGTAGGGGCGGTCGGTAGTCATCGCATCATACGCGTCAGCGACAGACAATATACGTGCGGCAAGGGGTATATCTGAGCCTTTTTTGTGGAGATATCCTGTTCCATCAACATGTTCGTGGTGATAGTATATGTATGGGATGATATTCTTTAGCAGTTTAATCGGGCTTAATATGCTCGCGCCTATAAGAGGATGCTGCCGTATATGATCATATTCCTCACTTGTCAGGGGCTCTTTTTTGCGCAATATATCTTCCCGTATGCCAAACTTACCAATATCGTGAAGTATGCCTGCTGTTTTGATGAGGTTTTGTTCGCTTCGAGGCAGCCCCATCTTTCTGGCAATACGCACTGCTATTTCGGCAACGCGCGAAGAATGTCCGTATGTATAAGGGTCACGCGATTCCATCGCGAGAGCTAAAGTAGCGATTGTGCTCAGGTATATGGCATTTATTTTTTCTGTCAGCGTCCCTATTATGTAACCGGAAATTATCAAAAAACAACCCCAAAGAAGCACCTTTTTGGTGATAAATTCCATATAATTGTCAAAACTCATGAATGCAATTGTACTTACGAACATTATAGCAACTACAGCAGTAATAACGCCGCCCCTGGCCTCATATGCGTAACCTGCGAGTAAGGTGGGTAGGAAGAAGAAGTTTATTAATACTTCCTTATCATCTATAAAATAGAAGATAAGCAGGCTGGCCAGACTTATAATAAGGAATATTATTAACTTATAATTTTCTTTTTGCGTAAAAGGCATACTATTTTTGCTTTTTGAAATAACCGCTTTCCCGTAATGCGCGATGGCGTCTTATCGGATTAAGATGGTCGATTATCAGCTTGCCGTTCAAATGGTCCATCTCGTGCAGAATGACCCTTGCTAGGAGGCCCGTTGCTTCCATTCTTATCGGTTGGCCGTTTTCATTCAGTGCTTTTATTATTATTGAGTTTGCCCGCTTGACCTTGACGTAAATATTAGGGACGCTGAGGCATCCTTCCTCCATCTCTTCTTTGCCATTTACTTTTATTATTACGGGGTTTATCAGGCGTAGTATATTTTTATCTCCAATATCGACAACCATAAGTTTTTTATTTATGCCAATCTGAGGAGCCGCAAGCCCTACGCCGTGGCTTAAATACATTATCTTTACCATTTGCTCCAGGGCGGATCTGTCATCTTCGTCTACAGCGAGGACGGCCGCGGAAGTTTTCTTTAAAACAGGATTCGGATATTTTAATATTTCCATGGCTATGTTATCCTATTACGCTTATTAACATGGACAATATGTGGTTTTAAGTTTTTAGCTTCCCTGGTGTCCATGATACCGTAAGAGATGATAATGACGGTGTCGCCAACATCTCCCATTTTCGCGGCCGGGCCGTATAAGGCTATAGTACCGGAACCCGCTTTCTCTTCTATGCAGTACGTTTCAAAGCGCGAACCGTTATTTATGTTTAATACCTGTACCTTTTCACTGGGTAGCATATCCGCCGCGATAAGCAGCTTTTTATCTATTCCGATACTGCCGTGATAATGCAAATCTTTCTTGGTGATATGGGCCCTATGGATTTTACCTTTACACATTATTCTTAACATGTCGTACTATCTCTCCTTTTTTGAGGCTATGAATCGCTCTACCGATCTGTCATATGTACGCTCGGTGTTTTTTGAAAAGAAGCACGCCGGGATCTCATTGCTTCTTAGATGGTATTGTACACATTCGCAGCACACGCCCTTTCGGGCACAAGGCTCATAAGTGCATGTGCAATTTTTAATATTAAGTTCTTTATTTGTGCAAGTTTTAGGACTCATTATCCGGCCTTTTGGCTTAAAATATTTAATCGAGGCCTGTTATAGGGGTAAAAAAGACATAATAGACCAATGAACCCGCTATAAGGACGATAGTAGACCATTGACATAATCTGAGTCCAAGAGATCTGTGCTCGAGGTCTTTTTTTGAAAGAAAAAACATCCCGACGCCGAGCATGATATGCGGCGCAATAATACACCCGCTGAAATACAACCACTTATTTTTCATTGTTTCGGTTCGTCTGATAACAACGTCAGGTTGTTGCCGTCAAAATAAAGATATTTATTCTTGAACAAATAGCCAGCATCCACGGGTATACCGGCATACCGGCGCGCTTTATATATCCATTCTTCTCTTCCAGTGCCCGTTGCATCCTGCGCGCCGAGTTTATTTATGACGTCAGGCTTCCCCCATTCTTTTATTACTTCCTCTTTTGCCATTCCTGTTCTTATTGATTCGGTGCCAAGGGGGTGGCGTATGACCTGTTCCGGCGCTTCAAACGGATTTATTTCTGCGCATCCGCATAACCCTATTACTAGTACAAACAATAAAAGCGGCATAAGATATTTTCGATGATAGGCGGCAGTCACCGTTAACTCCTTTGTTTTCTGTTGCTTTCCATAATTTTCGTCTCATTATAAATTAAATCGCAGAGGTATTTCAAAAAAGTATTCTTATTATCTTCTTCTATTTGCATAAATTCCACCCCGACTTCAAACGGCGCTGTATCTTCAGTGGATACTTTTCGCGACCATATTGTTTTGCCCTTAATATGGATCGGATTAGCCGCCCCCGGAACAGTCAGGTTCAGGTCAATAACAGAGCCCTCATCAACTTTCTCGCCGCTTATAAACCTTAAACCGTCGCAGGATAAGTCCTTGGTAGCGACGCGCTTTCTCGCCTGATTAGGGTCTTCTTCAATTACGTATTTTACTTCTATGGGGATTTCCAGCCGGATAAACCTTCTTCGTTCTTCAATGACTCTTTTCATGTCACGCCCCTTCTGTGTAATTGTCTAAGTATATCATAGGGTATTTATTGCGTCAAGTATTCTTAAGGATTCTCTGCGGGAACTGGCGCCGGAACTGCTATTTCTGTAGCCTCTGCCTTTTTTCCCTCTTCTTCCTCCTCCGGAGGAAGAAGATTATTATTAAGCCAGGAAATTATACCTTTTGTTACCGAAGGGTCAATTTCTACATGGTCTCTTATTTTGCCGTTTTTAACCACTTTTCCCATAAAGTGATCCAAATCCGCGAAGTATATCGCAGTGAAGTTATTGTTGCTGCCCGTGGAAAGTGTTTCTTCAAGTTCTTTTGCTTCTTCGGGGAAGTTTATACTATCCTTTTGGCCGTGAAGGATCAGAATGGGCACTTTTATTTTCTTCAGCGCCTCTATCATATCGTAATTATTCTGCATCCTCATCTTTTTTGTGAATACGTTGTTATCTAGAATCTTTATCCAGTCCCCCTTATCTCTTAGCATTTCCATGTCCTGGCTTATTGTATTGATTGCATTTTCCAGGTATTGCGGGTCATCGGTTATATTTTTTTTGATAAACTCTTTTATTTTTTTGAAATCATCTTTTGTTGGATCCGTTACAGAAGATGCAGACATAATTAGGCAGCACCTTATGCCTTCTTCTTCCATGCCCGACAAATATGCTGCATATAGACCGCCTTCACCGTAACCCATGACAGCAATTCGTGCCGGGTCAACTTCGGGAGCAGACTTTAAGAATTCCAAAGCCTTCCTTAAATCATCTACCTCTTCCGATTGGTTGTAAGTGGAGAAAAATCCCTGACTTTTACCTACGCCCCTTTTATCAAATCTGAATGCACAATAGCCATTCTTGGCGAGTGAATGCGCTATATCCGTAAACATGCCCATTGCGGTTCTGTCCAAAGGGCCGCCATTCCAAATAAGCATTACCGCAGGGTGTGATGTTTCTCCGTTATTCGGAATTGATAAAACTCCTCCGAGAGTAATATCTTCATTTTTGAACATGACTTCTTTTTCCGAATAGAGGTCGCTTCTTTTCGTATATTCTTCAACCGGAACTACATCTTTCGTTGTGCATAATACTGCCTTAAAGCTGGTTCCCGGAATTTTAACCATAAGAATGTTATGAAAGGTTTGCGCCACCCATACGGATGCCAGGTCTCCGCTGCTGAGTTCAAACACAAGATTTTCGCACCGTACCTTTTTACCGGCTACATCTATGACATCCTTTCCTATGGCGGTGATGGAAACGATGCCTGCTAATGGGGGCAAATTCGGGGAAACGGGAGTGAGAGTATTAAAAAACTGTTCTCCTCGTTTTTTAAAATTGTATCTTCTTACCAGAGTTGGGTAGGTAACTATCGCCCCGTCTTCAAACATCGTAAAATTTCCTACGACATTTATTTTTTCCAGATATGCAAAAGCGGCATCAGATATGCCCAGAAAAGATACGGCATTGTTATTATTCTTTAGATATATGGTGTTTTTTGCTCCGTTTGCCGATATTTCCTCGGTGTAATCAATAAATTTTTTGCCGCCTGTATCGAAAGTGATTTTACGGGTAGTTTTCGCACCAAGCATATCACGGGGTAGCTCCAGAGACGATTTGTATATTAGCTTGTTTTCAACTACATATCTGTCCATTTTCTCATAACCGACCAGTTCGTTATCGCGATAGATAGCATAGAGAAAACTTTGATGGCCCTGCCTGTCGATATATAGGAAAGATAGCGCAAGCAGCCCCGCTATCAGCAGGGCAATAACCACAAGATATATGTATATGTTTCTCATTTTATTTCTTCTTTGTATGTCATGCGTATATGGTTAAAGAATTTTATATAGTCGTCACCCTTATAATCCGGATATGTAGTTTCGGCGGGGCAGAATGTCCCGCCCCGGAATTTCAATGTAATTTCAGCGTATATTCCTTTTCTGAGGTATATGCGGTGGCTGTAATCTTTTGTTGTCAAAAGCACTAATTTGCTCTCGGTAATATATCCCGGGTCGATATTCACCAGCCTTTTTCCGTCTTTCGAAGTCTTTTTTTCTATTTCATCAGTAATCAGCTTTACCTTGAAGATATCTTCAAGGCTGGCGAGGCGCTTCAGGCTCACAAATTTTCGTTTTAAATTTTCGCCGTACTCTTCTTTGTAATAATCAGTGTGACTAAAATCAAATACCGCGCTTTCAGCATCAAAAGGCCCGATTTTTCTTAATAGGAATTCTTCCGCCTTCTTGAGTTGGACGGCATTGCTGAATATGAAACCTATTATCAATTTAATCTTCTTATGCGGAACCGGATGGCCCATAATATCGTATGGAGTGCTTTTCTGGCGGTTATTACCTTCTTGCGATCTTATTAATATAGGCAGTTAATATGGCATCATCCGCGGGTTTTATATTTACAAATTGTATGCCCGTATGGAATATCCTTTTTCCCGCGTCGTCTCGTTCGTCAAAATCGCCGTCAGCCCACACCACCTTGCCGTCGGCCGAAATCGTTTCCCGGGTTTCCGGTATATCAAACTCAAGGAATAATAATGTCCCCTGTCCGAGTTTTTCGTTTATAAGCAATCGCATGCCCTTGCGTGATATATCCTTCATCTCACCATTGAGCTTTATGCGCAGTTTTTTTTCGATGCTGTACCTCACAAGCAGTTCAGTTATTACGCGTATGGATTTTCTTCTTTCTCCTCCGTCCCAGTATTCCTTGGCAACTCCCCGGGGGGTGCCGGCTTTTTTTATGCCGATTTCCTCTATAAAAAGGGCGGCCAGGGCAGAAATGAGAACTGCTATAATCACGATCTCTATTAACAAAAACATTTATAGCCTCCGCGGGATTAAACGTCAGTATTATACACTGGGAAGGAAATGTTTGCAAGACAATCTTGGGTCTTTTACTTCTAAAAATCCGGTTTTTCCCCCTCCACTTCTTTTACGAGAAGCGGATACCGCACTTTTAAATCGCCGTTCAGCAATACTTCTACGGCATATTCGCCTGCCGAGTCAAATTTTAGCCCATTGAAGCGAGCTATAACCCTGTGCTTTGCCTTAAGATCCTGCAACGAGAAGGTTGTTTCTTTGTCCTCAGCCAGGATATCTCCGTTTTTGCTGATTATCCTGCTTCTTTGACGTAAATTGCCGATGCCGCTTGTCCAGCAATTTATTATAAATAAGGTAGGGTGTATTGCCGGAAATTTTTTTGCACCGATTGTTTCAAAAAGGCCTATAAGGATAAACTTTCCGTTATCCTCTCTTCTTACATCATCGCACATGACCGAAAACAGCAAAGTCGGCACTATTATTTCTTCACTGGCCATTTATCTCTCCGTTTGTAATGATTGTAGAGCCCCTCCCCGCAGGGGATTAAACAATATCGTTATTCTGTATTTTAGAGAAAAAATACCTTTGCTCATCTATGAGATCATCCACCCGTATCCTTGTGGATTTTCCGAACCTTGCAGACCTGTCAAATACCCTTTTAGGGTCGGTTGTCCGGATAAGAACTTTTACCGTATCCCCTTTTTCATAGGCTAATAAAATCGGATTACCTATATCCGAAAGAGATTTTTTTATCTCTTCTACCGGCAACGTAACGTTGGTCAGTAGGAATTCCACGGAGTATAATACCCCTTTTATGCTTATGTCTTCCGTAATAGACGGACTGCAGAGTTCCGGCTTGCACCGCTCCAGAGGTTTTGCTGCGGAGTAACGGTACAGGCCGTCTATAAAATAAAAAATCCCTAATGCGCCGGCATCATTCTTAGGTGGCATGGATTCCAACGCGCGGCCGGCTGTGCTGTGAATAAGGGTAATAAGTTCTGCCAGTGTTTGGCTTTCCGGTTGCTTACTTGATAATCCGTCGCATACAGCGGTACCTATTTCAAAAATACCACCGTCAGCAGCTTCGCCCATCGTAGATTTAGCTTTTAAGCAGCCATTTCCGACTGCACGCAGCAGTTCGTCAAGCGGCGCTATTTCCTTATCACCGATGACCTCGGAAAAGCCTATTAAAAAATTCGCCAGTATAATGCCGGATGATCCGCTGGCGCCGAAAAGCGCACCCCTGGCGCATTGCTGCGTCAAATTGCCCAGATGCTTTTCATCTTTCATTTCCTGCAATGAGGACAAAAGAGTTTTATGCAGATTATTTCCGGTATTACCGTTGGGCACAGGAAGGATATTAAGCGCGTTAATACGTTCTCTGTGCAAGCTGAGCTGTTTTATGCCATAACAAAAAGCGCTTTTAAACTGATCTGCCGTGCAGGTGTACTGATCCATGCTTATTAACTCTGCCCCATGACGGTTTTGACGTGTTTAGAGATGATGTTTTTGGTTTTTTCGGTAATGTCATCAAAAAATATAGCAGTCTCGTAAAGAGTCTTATCATTAAGCGTCGTAGGAGATGTTCGTACTACTGTCCCGCCGCACTGTACTTTATTATTTTTTCCTTCGCATTCCGGAATGAGCAAGACTACCATGACCTTAGACATAAGCGGCATCGGCTTATCCATAATAAGGTATGCACCTGATGCGCTGATGTTTTTTGTCTCTACGACTATGCCGCTCTCGCCCTCCATGATCTTTATGGGCAATTTTTCTTCGACACGCGGCGTTTTTCTTTTTTCACTTAATCTATCCATTATTGCAAACCTCTTTTCTAACCCGGCGGCCAGTGAAACGGCCTGCCGCCTAAAAGGTGCAGGTGTAAGTGATCCACCAGCTGTCCTCCGTGCCGGCCGCAGTTTATAACCAAGCGGTAACCCGATTCCGATATTCCTGCTTTAACGGCTATGTTTTTAGCCGCTAAAAGCATCTCGCCTAATACCTTTGCGTCTTTTTCCCCGGCGTCATGTATCTTGGGTATGTGTGTTTTTGGTACGATAAGCATATGAACCGGCGCCTGAGGGTTTTTATCACTAAATGCCGCGATATTATTGTCTTCATATTCCAGGCGTACCGGTATTTCTTTATTTACAATTTTGCAAAATATGCAATCGTTTTTACGGTCTGGCATTTTATCCGGCTTTATTCTAATGTTTCCAGCTCATACTTTGTGCTGCCCAGCCCTATAGATTCGGCATATTTTAACTGAACTGACCAATCTATATGGGGATAACCTTTCTTAAAAATATCCCCACCGTTTACTTTTAGCAGCATGTCTACGGAAGCCTGGTCAACAGCGACCGGATCAGCCGATGCCATTATGCCGAGATCCTCGCATATCGGCGGTTCATCCTTGGCCATGCAGTCGCAGTCTTTGGTTATATGATTCAAAAAATTCAAATAGTACATTCTCTCGGGCGTTAAAGTTTTTACGACGCCCAGGGCATATTCAGCCATCTTTTCCTGCAGTACTTTGACCGTCTCGCTCCATTTTATGTCTATGGCGCCTATCTTGCATGCAACAGTGCATTCACCGCAGCCTATGCAATTAGCCTGAATTACAACGGCCTTGTGCCCCTCAATTACTATCGCTTCTGCCGGGCACCACTTGAGACACGTTCCGCATCCTGTGCATTTGGATTGCGATACTTCCGGCAAAACGTTGGAATGCTGTTCAAGCTTGCCTGCCCTGGAGGCGCATCCCATGCCAAGATTCTTTATCGTTGCACCGAAACCGGCCTGCATATGGCCCGTCATATGAGAAAGGCACAGCATAAAATCAGAGTACACGATGTCGGAAGCAATCTTTACGTTTTTTAAATGTCCGCCGGTTATTTCTATAGATTTGAAATTTCTGCCTGTCAGGCCGTCGGCGATAATTACGGGTATGCCGATATTTGCCAGGCTAAACTCATGCTCGTACGCAATTTTTATATGATCAACGGAATTAGAGCGGCACCCAATATAAAGAGTGTTTGTATCCGTTACGAATACTCTCTGCGATTTCTTTTTTAAGATGTCTGCTGCATGCCGGACGATATCCGCATGAATATGGCCTTTGTTGCCTTTTTCTCCGAAGTGTATCTTTATCGCAACCAGGTCAGTATCTTTTATTAAATTGAGAAAAGGGGCCCTCTCCAGCGCTTTAACGCTTTTTTTTATGACTGACGGGAGCTTTTCCCCGCGTTTTAATTCAACATAATATACCCTGCTCATTGGTAGATATAATTTTACTACACCTTATGGACTATTTCAAGGATTTTGTGAGATTCTATTGATTAGAGAGCCGATATTTTCTATTCTGACTTCTATTTCGTCGCCGACTGCCATCGGCCCTATTCCGCCGGGCGTGCCGGTAGCGATTATATCGCCGGCTTCAAGCGTCATAACACCCGAAATAAACTCCACCAGTTTTTCGCAATCAAATATCATCTTGGAGGTGTTGGAAGATTGCCTAACCTTGCCGTTCAAAAAAGATTCTATCTTAAGGGAGGATACATCCAGGTCGGTAACAATATGCGGGCCGATCGGACAGAAAGTGTCAAAGGACTTAGCCCGTGTCCATTGGCCGTCCTTTTTCTGCAGATCTCTTGCGGTCACGTCATTTAAGCAGGTGTAGCCGAATATGTATTTTTTGGCATCACGGCTGGAAATATTGCGCCCTCTTCTCCCGATCACAATAGCCAATTCAGCCTCATAATCCACCCGCACGGATTGCTTAGGATAATAGATGGCATCGCCCGGGCCTATCGCGGCGCTGGCAGGCTTAAGAAATATCAACGGCACTTCCGGCAGCACTGTTTTAAATTCTTCGGCATGGTCAAGATAGTTCAGACCTACTGCTATGATCTTTGACGGGATTACAGGCGCAAGGAGCCTTACATCTTTAATATTTACAGAATATTTCAGCGGAGTGAGTTTCTGGAACGGGCTGTCTGTAATGTGCAGAATTACACCGGCTTCTATCGAACCTTCGTAGATTACGCCTTTATGTTCAAAACGCGCGTACCTCATGTATGAAAAATAGCGCCTCGGCGCAGCATCTTGTTGTTATGCAGTAGGATTTTCCGGGGCTTTGGCCTGTGCCGTGTTCTCAGCTTCTTTTGCCTTAGTTTCAGCATCTTTCGCTTTTAAGTCCGCATTCAGCTTTTCCCAGCATCTTTTGGTGCAAAAATACTTGCCGTTCTTGTAATACCAATGTTTGTGTTTAAAAGCCTTATTGCATACGGCACAGTTGGTAGGGCGTTCCTTTCTCTTGTTCGCCTCTTCCTTTACTGCTGGTTTTGCCTCAGCGGGTTTTGCGGCCTCCGGAGCCGCAGCCGCTGCTTCCGGTTCTTTTTTTGGCTGTTCCTTGTCTTTCAATTCTTCTGGCATTGTTATCTCCTAAATTTTCCCGCTATGCGGGAAAATTTATCCCGAGCACAGCGAGGGATCTCATAAGTGAAATGCTATTGTATCGTAGATATTGAATTAAAGCAAGAAAAAAAATATGGAGCAGCCACGAATGACTGCTCCATATTTCATCTATCTGAAGTTGAGATTATTGTTCGGAAAACACAAACTCCGGCTCTAACACTGGTCCATAGTCTTCCGGTATGGGGAACGGAAACGTTACTACTTCGTAAATACCTGCGCCCGTCCTGACTATCGTCATTCCTATACCCTTTGCCAGACCTATGGTCAACCCTGCTAGTGGATTGTCTTCTACGCTGGTGTCATATATATTTTTCGGCAATTCTATCCAACCGGTAAGGATGTTAGCTAAACCTCTTCCCAGTTTCTTTGCAGGATCCTGTGCATAACTCGCTGTTGCCAATGCCAGTACCATCACCATCACTATTGCGATAATTAAACCTTTCTTCATTCTCTTTCACCCCCCTCCCTTTTTTAGAATCGTATTATATATAAATCAAACTATCACTTCAGGTTGAAAAAAGTATATCACATGATTATTGCTTTGTCAAGTATTTTAAGGTATTTTTTGAGGATGATGTTAACAGAAACGAAACTTTTGTATTATCCCTTTACAAAAGAAGTAAATGGTGATACACTTTAAACAGAAAAGGGACGGAAATGTATATAGATTATTATAGGCTACGCGAGAAACCGTTTAATGTAACCAGCGATCCCGGTTTTTTGTATCTGAGTAAGAGGCATAAGGAAGCATTTACCCACCTTATCTACGGCATCAAAGAGAGAAAAGGATTTCTTGAGATAACCGGCGAAGTAGGCACGGGAAAAACCACCTTGTGCAGAGCCCTCCTGAATCAGCTTGATCCCGAGACAAAGGCAGCCTTCATCTTCAATTCTGATTTGTCCGAACTTCAGATACTGCAAGCCATTGTAGATGATCTCAATATCAAAGTCGAGCGCCATACGAAAATGGAATTATTTACCCGGCTTAATCTTTTTCTTATTCAGCAATTGCGCCTTGGGAACAATGTCGTTCTTATTCTTGACGAGGCGCAGAATCTGAAGCCGCGCACCCTGGAACAGCTGCGTATGCTTTCCAATCTGGAGACGGATAAGGAAAAACTTTTTCAGATAATTCTGGTAGGGCAGCCGGAATTGCGGGAAAAACTTGATTCGCCGCATCTCAGGCAGTTACGGCAAAGGATAAGCGTCAGGTATCATATCCTGCCGCTGGAAAAGAGCGAGGTTGACGAATATATAGAGCACAGACTGCATGTTGCGGGTTCCGACGGAACTCTGAAATTTACAGAAGATGCGATGGAAAAGATTTATGAGTATTCAGGCGGAATCCCGCGGCTTATAAATGTAGTATGCGACAAAGCTCTGCTTTTGGGTTTCGTCCTTGAGACTTACGAAATAAACGGAAGAATAGCGGAAAAAAGTATTGAAGAAATAGAAGGAAAGGTGGCCGTATGAGCATAATTACCGAAGCATTAAAAAAAGCCGAGAAAGAACGGAACAAAGTAATAGACTCAAAAGAATACCTAAATAAAATACTGGGCCCGCAGGTAGACATGTCCTCTTACAAAAAAGATGTGCTGGATGAACAGATGCCAATTTCCCATGTTTACGACGATCCTATGCCTGTCGTCAACACCGTGGATTGGCGGCCGGGCCGCTCGCTCTTGATATCGGGCATCTTGATAATAGGCACCATTGTATTTCTGTCAGCGATGAATGTATTCATAATATCATCGCCTGATCCCTACGGGGAAAAGGCTACGTCAGGCGAAGCGGCACTGCCGGCAAGTAATGCGCTTCAGGCAGAAACCTACACTACTGCCATGAGGTCCGATATAAATTTAATCGAACAAAAGGCGACCATTT
Organism: uncultured Planctomycetia bacterium; assembly: GCA_964365575.1. Taxonomy (GTDB): domain Bacteria; phylum Omnitrophota; class Gorgyraeia; order JAHIPI01; family JAHIPI01; genus CAYIQH01. The sequence goes on from CAYIQH010000002.1 coordinate 25,472, forward strand.
TAGGCAAGATGGGCAGAGTCCTTAAAGGCGGAGCGGTTACAGACGAGTTTATGTCAAATTTTACGCTTAACGGTATAATATACGATACCGATAATTCGTGGGCCATTATAAACAATGAAATGGTTAAAATCGGAGATGTCCTGGACGGTGCGAGGATAGTATCTATATTGCCGCAAAAAGTGGTCCTGGTATTTAAGAAAGAGACGTTCGATCTAACCGTTAAATAAGTTTCTGCTTACGGTTATAAGTCCAGAGCGAATTTGTATATTTGAAAACCGCCCAGGTCTATTTTTTCTATTTCCTTAAAACCCGTCTTCTTGAGCAGATTGATTGCCTGAGACATTCTCCCCGTAGCCCTGAATACGATATACCTGAAGTTGTTCTTTTTGCAATAATTAATAGCTTTATTGAGAAGCAGCGAACCATAGCCCTTTCTTCTAAAGGCCGGTTTTACGAAAAGCCTGCGCAGAAGCGCCGTATCTTCCGAATCTTCTTTTACGCCGACAGTGCCGACAACATCCTTTTCCGCGTCCAACACGAAGAAGGTGTCGCGCTTTCCGCTGTACGCCTTGCATATATCCGCTATGTCACTGTCCTCATAAACACTTTTGTCAAAAGGATATTCTTTGGTCAATATAGAGATGATCAGGTTTTTTACGTCCTCACCGTCTTTTTCGTCAAATTTTCTTACCTGCATTTTTAATCTCCTCTATTGTTATCCAGACGTTTCGGTTCCGCGGGCCGTCAAACTCGCAAAAGAATATCCCCTGCCATGTTCCCAGTTTAAGCCGTCCGTCTTCTATGACCAGCGTCTTTTCATTTCCGATAAGGCTTGATTTGATATGAGCGTCCGAGTTCCCTTCGGAGTGGGCGTATCCTGCATCTTGCGGAATTAATTTATCCAGAGCGCGCAGGATATCATCCTGAACGGAATGGTCGGCATTTTCGTTTACAGTTATGCCCGCAGTTGTGTGCGGAATAAATACATGGCATACTCCGCAGGAAATACCGGTTTTTTTAACTATCTTTTCTATCTGAGCCGTAATATCAATAAACTCGCAGCGCCTGGATGTTTTGAGACCTATCGTATACGCCATTATGCCATGATCTCCCTGATGGCTGCCCGGATCATGTCCTGAGGCACATTTTTCACAATAACGGCTTTGCCGATTTTTGCGGGGAGTACGAAGGTATTCATACCGCGGGCAAATTTTTTATCGTGAAGCTGCGCCTCCCAGATCCTTGAGAATTGTATCCCTTTTATTTTTGTGGGGAGCCCTGCTTTCCTGATGAGGTCTTTTATTCGTGATAATTCCTTCCCGGAAAGCACGCCGCGCTTATTAGAGAGGCTTGCTGCGGCTATCATGCCTATGGCGACGGCCTCGCCATGGTTATACCTCTTTCCGTACCCTCCGGCGGCTTCAATGGCATGGCCTATTGTGTGGCCGTAATTCAGTATCGCCCGCACACCCCTTATGTCTTTTTCATCCCGGCTTACTATTTTCGCTTTTATTTCGCAACATTCTTTTATTACATACTCAAGCTTATTCTGTTCCATTTTTTTCAGAGACAAAATATTTTTGTCCAAAAAATCAAAAAAAGAACGGCTGCTCATTACGGCGTATTTTATTATTTCTGATAAGCCGCATGCTATCTCTCTTTTGGGCAGGGTATTAAGTACAGTGGTGTCGGCAATGACGAGCCTGGGCTGGTAAAATACCCCGACGAGATTTTTAGCAAGAGGGGTATCTATCGCGGCCTTGCCGCCTATAGACGAATCTACCTGCGCAAGCAGCGTTGTTGGTATTTGTACAAGAGGTACGCCGCGCCTGTATACGGCCGCTACGAATCCTGCTAGATCACCTACCACTCCGCCTCCGAGTGCCACGATGAATGGCTTTTTCCCTTTATCAACGCGTGCAATATTATTTATGACGCCAAAAAAGGTCTTATGAGATTTGCTGGCCTCGGAATCGGCTACGATTTCTGTATGCGCGGATATGCCGCTCTTTTTCAGCGAATTCTTAAGGAGATGCCCATATAAGCGGTTTATTTTGGTATTTGTTATTATGACGGCATCTTTTCCTAGCCGCATACGCGAAGCGAACAGACCGGTTTTTTTAAGTAGGCCACGGCCTATCTTTATCGGATAACTAGATTTTCCCAGATTGACTATTATTTCTCTCATTTTACTTTACTGCCCGGCTTTACCGGCTTGTCAGGGATAATTACGCTGATCCCGTTTTCATCCTGCGCCGCCAGCAGCATGGCACTTGACTCAATACCGCGGATAATAGCCGGTTCCAGATTGTTGATTATTACTATGTTTTTACCTACTAGGTCTTCTTTTGAGTAATAATTTTTTATGCCGGCTACTATTTCTTTCGTGATTTCACCCGTGTTGATTTTCAGGATCAGTAACTTGCTGGCATCGGGATGATCACGCGCTTCCTCAACGCGGGCCGTGACGATCTCTAGTTTTTTAAAATCCTCAAAACTTACCATCTATTTCTTGCCCGGTTTTTCCGGTTTTGCCTTCGGTGAAACCTTCGGTGAAACTGAAGGTTTTGCTTCTTCTTTGGCGGCAGGTTTTGCCGCGGCGCCTTTCGGAGCAGCTGCTGCTCCCTTAGCGACCCCTCCCTTACCGGCTGTCGGAGCAGCTGTCGCTCCCGTTGCTGGTGCAGCCTCGGCCCCTGTTGCACCTTCGGCAGCGGCCTCAACGGTCTTCTCTTTCTTTATCTTTACCTTCAGCAGCTTGATTTTCTCCAGGCCATACACGGAATCGCTTTCG
>CAYIQH010000003.1:0-24401 GCA_964365575.1 uncultured Planctomycetia bacterium
ACTCTTTCTATTAGATCTGTCACATTTAATCAATATTTCTTTTTCGCTTGCTTCGGGCATCACAACGCGCAGGTTCTGCTTAACAGTTTCACGGTCTTTTCTTGAAAGATAATATTTGAGCGAAGCAAAGAAAGAAACGACGGCGTATGCGCCCTTGGTGCTGGTAACCTGCAGTACAAAAAAACCTATTTTGTATAAGCTATATAACATCTATTCTCGGTTTTTAAAGTTTAGCAAAAGTTCCGCGATGTCTCGGGCGGAATGCGGTTTTGACGCGGTCCGCATGGCACTTTTCATGCTATTGATTTTATCCGGCATGGCTAACAGGCCCTCTATGGAGCGCACTGCGTCTGCCTCGTCGGATGCCTTGACGGCCATGCCCCCGGATATCAGTACCTTTGTATTAAAATCTTCCTGGCCGGGAAGCGGATTTATTATTACTATCGGCAGTGATTTCGCAAGCGCTTCAGCAGTTGTCAGACCACCCGGCTTGGTAATGATGAGGTCGGATATTTCCATTATTTCGTGTACGTTATCCACGAAGCCGAGCACGACAATCTTCTTTTTGGAATATACGGAAATTGCCTTTGCCTTTTTAAAGAGCCCATTATTTATGCCGGTAATCATGATTACTTGCAGATCTGTCTTTACAGCGTCCAGCGCCGTTATTAATTTCTCGTCCGGCCCTATACCGTGGGTTCCTCCCATAATAAGTATGACAGGTTTACCCTGCACCAGATTTATCTTCTCGTATATCTCATTTTTATCAGGATGTTCGGCAAAAACAGGATCTATCGGTACGCCTAAAACTTTTACTCTGCCGCTGTCTGCCCCCTTCTTTATCAGCGCTTGGCCGACTTCGAAAGATGGAACAATATACGCATCAACATCATCGTATATCCAGTAGGCATGAGGGGCATAATCCGTTAATATCCCTACCAGCGGCGTGGTATTACCGTACCGCTTTTTATAACTGGCAAATATGCCGCACGGAAATGCCTGCGTACAGGCGACTATGTCCGGACTAAATTTTCTTATAAGCCCGGCGATTTTTTTTGAATTGGCGTTATTTACAAAATTCCGCAGCCGCTCTGTTTTCTTTACGATTTCGGGGTTATCGTACAGATACCCCCAGATCTCCGGCCGCTTTCTTATGACCCTCATATACGTCTTATGGATTATCTTTTCAAGTATAGGATTTACGTATTTGAAGGCGTTTACATTCATTACCTCAGCATCCGGATTACGCTTGAAGACAGCCTTCTCAAGCGCAATACTCGCCTGATGATGGCCGGAATGCTCAGAAATGTACATAAGTAGTATCTTCTTATTCATACTCGAGATTATTACCGGCAACAACCTTAGTCTTTGGCCCCCAGCAGAGTTTTTAATCTTTGCAGGGCCAATCTAAGCCTATCTTCATTTTCAACAAGCGCAAACCGCACAAACCCTTCACCGTATTCGCCGAAGCCGGTACCGGGAGCAACTGCAATGCCTGCCTCTTCAAGAAGGAGATCTGTAAATTCCATTGAGGTAAGAGCGCTGTATTTAGGCGGTATATGCGCCCATATGTAAAAAGTGGCTTTTGGCATATCCACTTTCCAGCCGATATCGTTCAGGCCCTTAATGAAGAGATCCATTCTGTGTTTGTATGTTTCAACGGTCTTTTTTACGATATCTTGCGGGCCCAGCAGTGTTTTAATCGCAGCATGCTGGATCGCGCGGAATATGCCGAAATCAATATAATTCTTCGTTTTTAAAAGAGTCTTTACTATATCCTTATTTCCGACGCAGAAACCGAAACGCCAGCCTGCCATGTTATATGACTTAGAAAGCGTATGAAATTCTACTGCTACGTCTTTAGCGCCTTTGGCCTCCAGAAAGCTGGGCGCCCTGTATCCGTCAAAGACGATATCGGAATACGCCAGGTCATGTCCGACTATAATGTTCTTTTTCTTTGCCCAGTCCACCACTTCCTGAAAATACTCCAGGCTGGCAACCTGTGTTGTGGGGTTGTGTGGGTAGCATAATAGCAAGAGCTTAGACATTTTCACAACTTCGGTGCTTAGCGTATTTAATCGCGGCATGTAGTTATTTTCAGGCGTTAGCGGTATATTATAGAGTATTCCTCCGGCCATTATTACGCCGTTAAAATGAACAGGGTATGCAGGATTGGGGACAAGAGCTATGTCGTCATTATTTAAAAATCCCAGGCATAAGTGCGCTATACCCTCCTTCGAGCCAATCAAGGGCACTACTTCGTTTTCCGGATCCAGCGATACGCCGAATTTACTCATATACCAATCGGCTATAGCCTGCCGCAAATGCCTTTCCACCTCGCCGTCCCAGCGCGAATACCGCTGGTTGCCGTCCACGCGGGCCTGTTTGCATAATTCCTCAATGGCATGTTTTGGCGCCGGGAGGTCGGGCGACCCCATACTGAGGTCTATCACGTCTACGCCCCTGGCCAGCACTTCTTTTTTCTTGTTATCTACAAGCGCAAAAAGGTAGGGCGGTAATCTTTTTAATCTGTTCGCTTCGTGTATCATAGTAATCTCCTATTCATTTTGATATATCATTCCAGCTCAGCAAGGACATTGCCAACTTTTACGGTGTCGCCTTCTATGTGAAATATTTTCTTTATCACACCCGATGAATCCGAGGGCACATTAAATGTGGCCTTATCCGTAACGACTTCCACGATATCGTCCCCGGCCTTGACAGTATCGCCTTCTCGTAGATGCCACAGCGATATTACGGCATCCTCGATACCTTCGCCTAATTGCGGCAATATGATTTTTTTCATATGCATGCCTCCTGACGAATTATCACCCTTCGACGCACCTTGGATTCTAATCCGAGGTTTGCTCAGGGTGATACTGAGCTTGTCGAATGTATCATTTCACCCGCTCTGTAGGAACTTCGGACATAAGGACCGCTCGCAACATTTTTAAATCCTATATCAAATGCCTTTATTTTTAGTATTTCAAAGGTATCGGGGTAGATATATTCCGTGACTTTCAAAGGTAATCCCTTCGGCTTTAAATACTGGCCGATTGTTAAAAAATCACAATCTGTTTTCCTGATATCCGTCATTAACTGTAGTACTTCTTCTTCGGTTTCGCCCAACCCTACCATAAAGCCGCTTTTGACAGATATTTTTGCTTCTCTTGCCGCGAATGCCAGAATTTTAAGCGAGCGCTGGTAACTTGCCAGGGGCCTTATCGCCGGATATAATCTTTCTACCGTCTCCATGTTATGTGAAAAGACATTCGCACCACTTCTGATTACCGACATGACCGCATCCGTTGACCCGTTAAAATCGGGCGTAAGGACTTCTACGATGACAGACGGTACCGCATATTTTATAGCCTGTACCACTTCGGTATAATGATTTGCTCCCCCGTCGGAAAGGTCGTCACGCGTTACTGAGGTGATAACCACGTATCGCAGACTCAATTTCCGTACGGCATCGGCGATTGCACGTGCTTCCGCAGCGTTAACTTGTTCCGGGACGCCTTTTTGTACCGCACAAAAGGCACAATTCCGTGTACAGACATTACCCAATATCAAAAAACTGACATTGCCTGTGGAATAGCACTCGCACATATTCGGGCATCTCGAATTTGTGCATACTGTTTCTATGCCATGGTCTTTAAGATATCCGCTTACTTCTCTACTTACCCCCGGAGGAGGAAGCGGCCGCGAAAGCCACGGCGGCATTTTTGCTATTGCAGCATTCTCCAAAATTAAATACCTCGCAAAATTTTTCTATTATAAGTTGCTTAAGAGAGTTGATTTCCACGGGCCTGTTCAGGATTTTTTTCATGCTCGTCACTGTTACATCTTCGATTCCGCATGGCCTTATCATGGAGAAATACCGCAGATCAACGTTGGCGTTAAGGCTCAAGCCGTGGTAAGTAATCCAGTTGCTCAGCCCGATTCCGATAAATCCTATCTTACTGCCTTCTGCCCAAACGCCGGTATAGTCTTTATTTTTGTCAGCGCCAATCCCGTAACCTTCCAGCGTCATCGTAATAACCCGTTCTAACTGCCGGATAAATAAACGAATATCCTTGGTGTGATTGCGCAGATCAAGTATAGGATAGGCGACTACCTGTCCTATACCATGAAAGGTTATGTCGCCGCCTCTGTCTGTATGTAGTATTTCCAACCCTTCATTCTTCATAAAAGAACGATCAGCCAGGATATTATTCTCCGAGCCCTTCCTGCCTATTGTAAAAACACCGGGATGCTCAACAATAACCAAGTAATCACAGTCCATGCCTGATTTTTTTTCTGCTAAGATAGCCTTCTGCCGACAATATGTTTCGCTGTACGGAGATATGCCAAGATCTATAACATTGATCTTCTTTATCATGCCAAAAAACCTTAAACGCCTGATTTGGAAATAGAATCCTTTACCAGCTCGGCGGATTTTTGAAGCCTTCTGCACTCATCATCGTCTAAATCCAGCTGCAATATTTTTTCTATGCCGTTTTTTCCCAGAACCACTGGAACGCCTAGACACATATCATGCAAACCATATTCGCCGTCAAGATAAACCGAGGCGCACATAGTCAGGTGTTCATTATTGAGTATGCACTTTACCATTGAGAAGCATGCGGCACTCGGAGCAAAAAATGCACTGCCGGATTTCAGTAATGATACTATTTCAGCTCCTCTTTTCTTAGTTCTTTCGAGTATAGCCGCCAGCTTAGCTTCGTCCATCACCTTCTTCAGCGGCTGTCCCTGGACTTTTGAATAGTTAAGAAGGGGTACCATATTGTCGTCGTGACTTCCGACTATTATACTGTCCACTTCCGGCTTCGTTATACCCATTTCTTCGGAGATAAGGTTTGATTGTCTCGCTGAATCCAGTATGCCTGCCATACCCATAACCCTGTTCCGGTCAAAGCCGGAAACCTTATACGCGAGATATGTCATAATATCCAGAGGATTTGTCACCACGATGATAATTGATTCCGGAGTAAACTCTTTTACTTTCAGCACAACCTCTTTTATTACAGCCCCGTTTTTCTGGATTAGGTCCTCGCGTGACATCCCGGGTTTTCGCACAAAACCCGCGGTGATAATGACAATGGATGACCCGTTTATTTTTGAGTAATCGGATGTCCCCTCAACTTTTTTTTCATATCCCATTATGGAAGAAGCATCTGCAAGGTCATATGCCTTGCCCTTGCTTATGCCCTCATCAATATCTATCAGCACCACATCGGCCAGTTCATGCTCTATGATTCTCAGGGCTGTCATTGCACCTACATTGCCTGCCCCGACTATCGTAATTTTAGTTGTTTTCACTTCTCTTTGCCCCTATTTTTGTTTTTTAATTTCCGATATTATAGCATCTGCCATCTCGCTGGTCCCAACGGCGGAAGCATCGTTACGGTTGGTCTTTAGGTCATAAGTGACATATTTGCCGCTTTTTATTATTTCTGCCACTGCTGATTCCAGCACGTCAGCTTTCTTGCTCTCCTTCATATAATGGAGCATCATTACAGCCGACAGGATCATTGCCGCAGGATTTACTTTATTGGCGTTTTTATATTTAGGCGCGCTGCCGTGCGTAGGCTCAAACAGGGCGATACCTTCGCCGATATTGGCACCGGGCGCCACACCGAGCCCTCCGACGAGTCCGGCGCACAAATCGGAAATAATGTCGCCGTACAGATTCGGCAGGACTATGCAGTCGTATAAGTCGGGCTTCTGAACGAGCTGCATGCACATGTTATCCACTATCCTGTCCTCAAACTCTATTTTCCCCTCATATTCCCTGGCAACTTCTCTGGCACACTCCAGAAAGAGGCCGTCAGTATGTTTCATTATGTTGGCTTTATGCACGGCAGTGACTTTTTTTCGTTTATTGCTCAGCGCGTATTCAAACGCAAACCGGACTATTCGTTTGGAACCGGTTTCGGATATCGGCTTTATGCTGATACCAGAATCCGGCCTTATGTACTTTTTCGAGAGCCGGCTTATTTCTTTTATGATATTTTCCGTATCCTTCTCGCCTTTCTTAAATTCTATACCGGCGTAGAGGTCTTCTGTATTTTCCCGGACTATTACAATATCTACATTTTCGTAACGGGACCGCACGCCTTTATATAGTTTGCATGGCCTGAGGCAGGCATATAGGTCCAGTTCTTTGCGCAGGGCGACATTTATACTTCTGAACCCTGTGCCGACAGGCGTGGTTATCGGACCTTTTATGGCAACCTTATTTTTTCGTATGGATTCCAGCACATCCGGCGGCAATACCTCGCCAGTCTTCTCCATCATATCGCTTCCGGCATTATGAACGTCCCACTCCACATCCAGCCCGGTTGCCTCAACGCAGCGCCGCGTAGCCTCCGCTATTTCAGGGCCGGTCCCGTCCCCCGGTATTAACGTTATCCTATGTTTCAATTTTAAAGTCTCCGTATTTTTTAAAATGTTCCATGACTCCGCCGTCATTAAGGAATTGGCGCATAAGTTTAGGTATGGGCCTTGTCCTGATTGTTTTATTCTGGGTGTGGTTAACGACGACACCTTTTTCCAGATCTAATTCTACGACATCACCGTCATTGATTTTGTCGGTATCGCATTCTACCACACAGAGGCCGATATTAAAGGCATTCCTGAAGAAAATACGCGCGAAACTTTTTGCCAGCACCGCGCTTATGCCGGCCTCTTTTATTACCCACGGCGCCTGCTCGCGGGATGAGCCGCAGCCGAAGTTCTCACCGGCAACGACATAATCCCCGCTTTTCACTTTTTTGTGAAAATCCGGGTCTATATCCTCAAAGAGGTATTTTGAAAGTTCCTTCATATCCTTTATTTTGAACTTATACCTGCCGGAAATAACGTAATCGGTATTTACATTATCAAAAGGATTTAATCTGTGCGCTGTTCCCTTGGTCATGACCGTGCCTCTGTTATAAATAATTCCTGGGGTCTGCTATTTTACCCTCTATGGCGCTTGCGGCGACCGTGGCAGGGCTGGCCAAGTATATAAAAGAATTAGGATTGCCCATCCTGCCTTTAAAATTTCTGTTGGCGCTTGAGATTGCTGCTTCTCCGTCCGCCAGAATGCCTTCGTGGGTGCCCACGCAGGGCCCGCAGCCCGGCGCAACCACCGCACAACCTGATTCCACAAACGTCCGTATGTATCCGGCCTGAATCGCGTCCTCAAATATCGCGGCCGAAGCCGGCGCGACAATGCATCTCACTTTTTTATTTATTTTATGGTTTTTTAGTACGCCCGCGGCAACCTTGAGGTCCTCCAGTCGTCCGTTGGTACAAGTACCGATATATGCCTCATCAACTCTGATGCTGCCGATTTTGCTTACGGATGCTACATTATCAACCGTGTGCGGCCTCGCTATGAGCGGTTCTATCTTTGACGCATCGTATTCTATTGTCGTAATATATTGCGCATCCTTATCTGCAATAACAGGTGTAATATTAGATTTTATTCCGGCATTTTTTCTGAGATAGGCTATGACCTTGGCATCGGCCTCCATGATGCCGAATTTCGCTCCCATTTCAACCGCCATATTTGATATTGTGAGCCGCGCCTCTACGCTTAAATTCTTTATCGTCTCGCCGTAAAATTCAACCGAGTTATAAGTGCAGCCGTTTGCCCCTACATCCCCGACTATATGCAATATCACATCTTTTGAGTATACGCCCTTACGGAGAGAGCCATTTATCTCCATCCTTATGCTTTCAGGTACTTTAAACCAGTTTCTGCCGCTGAGCAGAGTTATTGCAAGGTCGGTAGAGCCGACGCCGGTAGAAAGCGCATTAAGCGCGCCGTAGGTACACGTATGCGAATCTGCGCCCAAAACCAAGTCGCCCGGTTTGACATGCCCCTTTTCCGGGATTATAACGTGGCAAACGCCGCAGCCTACATCGTACAGGCCTACATTCATCCGTTTCGCGAATTCCCTCATCTTGTTGTGAATTTCGGATACGCCCAGATTAGGGCTTGGCGCGCTGTGGTCTATTACCATACAGAATTTTGATGGCTGAAATACTTTTTTCCTGCCGGATTTATTAAAGCTGTCAATAATAAGAGAACTTGTCCCGTCCTGGCCGAAATAGAAGTCCACTTTGCATATGGCTATGTCACCTGCATTCAGATCTCTGCCGGCATGTTTGCTTAATATCTTTTCTGCTATCGTTTTACCCATTTCTTAAGCCGCTCGATACCCTTTTCTATGTCGTTGATACCGGTAGCAAAACTGAGGCGGACATGCCGCGTAGATCCAAACGGTTCGCCCGGTATGGTAGCAATATATTCTTCATCCAGTAATTTTCTGGAAAAGGTCGTAGGGTCCATACCTGTTTTACTTATGTCTACAAAACAGTAAAAAGCTCCCTCCGGTTTATTACATTTCAGTTCTTTTATCTCTGCCAGGCCCTTAATAAGAATGTTGCGCCTTTTCTCAAACTCCTTCACCATAAGAGCAGGTGCAGGATCATCTACAGTTAAGGCTGCTAAAGCTGCTGCTTGCGATATAGACGCTGGGTTTGAAGTAGAATGGCTCTGAAAACTAGCAATGGCTTTGACTATATCTTCTCTGCCCGCCAGATAACCGATGCGCCATCCCGTCATCGAATAACTTTTGGATACACCGTTAACAACAAAAGTAAGGCTGTAAATCTTTTCATTGAAAGACGCGATCGAAACATGCTTCAGGCCGTCATAAATCAGCTTTTCGTAAATCTCGTCGCTTATTACGAAGATATTATGACTTACGGCAAAGTCCGCCAAATCGCGCAATTCTCGTTCGGTGTAAACAACGCCCGTAGGGTTTGAAGGGCTGTTAATCACAAGCGCCTTTGTTTTTTTCGTAGCATATTTTTCCAGGATCGCGGCTGTGACTTTCGATGTCTTATCATCAGGGCTTACAACAACAGGGACTGCATCACTGAGTTTTATCATCTCAGGGTAGCTCAGCCAGTATGGCGACGGCAGAAGGACTTCATCGTCTCTGTCGCATATAGCCTGAAATATATTATAGAGTGAATGTTTGGCGCCGCAGCTGACAGCTATCTGGCCGGGCTTATAATCAAGGCCGTTGTCCGCCTTAAATTTTTCGGATATAGCCGCTTTTAATTCGGGTGTACCTGTAGCCGGCGTATATTTCGTAAATCCTTTATTTATCGCCTCTATCGCTGCCTTTTTAATATATTGCGGCGTATCAAAATCCGGCTCCCCGCCGGCAAAATTTACCACGTCAAAGCCATTTTTTTTGAGAGTTTTTGCTTTGAGTGTAATATCAAGGGTAGCCGATGACGATATTGTCTTTAGTCTTTTTGCTATCATGTCCTGTTTTACTCCTATGGCAATAATGCTAATATTAATGTTATGATTAAGCTGTGGTAGTTTCAGAATATACCATAAACGGACGGACTTTACAACAAAAAACCACATAGCATTAACACTGCTATATGGTTTTTATTCAAGAAAGATACCGTTTATTTCGAGCTCAAATTTTCCAATACTACGCTGTTTACCTTTATATCTTTTCCCTCTTTCAGTTTCTTTATAAGATCATCGTACAGGTTCACCTGTTTCTCCACAAATAACTCATTTTCTATTTCACTCTTAACCTCTTCCATGGGGCGTGGTTCGGTAGGTTTTTTGTCAATTACCTTTATAATATGGTAGCCAAGGCCTGTCTTAACTACCCCGCTCGTTTCGCCTACCGCTAACCTATCACAGGCTTCTTCAAATTCCGGCAAGAGCGTGCCTTTGGCAAAATATCCCGTGTCGCCGCCCTTATCCTTAGTTGGCAGATCCAGTGAATACTCTTTTGCTTCTGCCGCAAAGTCAGCACCCTGCTTCAAGTCTGCCCGGACCTTTTCGGCAACGACCTCCGAATCAACCAGTATATGCGAGACTCTGATCTTGGCAGGGTCCATATATTTTTCCTTATTGGATTGATAATATTTTTCGATGTCATCATTTGTCACTTTTATCTTGTCGCTAATCTCTATGCCGATCAATTCCTGCATAATTATTTCGTCTTTTGCTTTTTCAAGAAGTTTTCTTACATTCGCGCTATTTTCCAGATGCCGTTTTTTCGCTTCCTCGAGCAGTAAATGTTTATTTATAAGACTGTCCATGAATTGTTGTTTATTAGAGGCTGCCATAGCCCGGTAGACCGGGGGCAATAATGCAATCTCTTCTTTATATTCTTCAGTAGTGATAGTGTCAGTTCCGATCATTGCAAGAACATCTCCGGCTTTGGCTTTAGGAACTGTGGTTTTTTCCGACGGTGCGCCTATGGTAGCCTTTTTTGCACAACCAGATGCGCCTATACAAAAAACAACTGCAAAAAGCAGAATACGTAAGATTGCTGCAGAACGACTATTTTGCCCTATGCATAACATACTCTATTCCTTCCTTTTTCCTTCGCGGAATACAATTGCTTGTCGGCCTCTTTTATCAGGGCCTCTTTGGTGATATCTTCACCTCCGGGAAAGTGCTTTACGCCTATACCGATACTGACGGTCAATTTTATCAGCGCACCTTCGGACGAGAAAATTTTAGACTGCTCTATTATTTTGCGCAAATTTTCAGCTTTTGTCACAGCCCCGCCAGCTTCACCGGCAGTCGTTATTTCATCTCTTTTTGATACATTGGTTAGATCAGTTTCCGGCAGTATTACGGCAAATTCTTCACCGCCGTATCGCGCACACAAATCTACCGTCCGGATATTGGATTTTATTATACGCGCCACCTCTTTTAATATTACATCGCCCTGTTGATGCCCGTAAGTATCGTTTATAAGCTTGAAATGGTCTATGTCTATCATAAGAACCGCGACGGGATATTTATAACGGTTGGAACGCGCGATTTCCTGCTCTAATCGCCCCTCAAAATAGGCGTGGTTGTATACTTTGGTAAGCCTGTCTAATACTGCTAATTCGGATTGCACGGCGCTGCCCAGCGCAATAGACGCCTGGCTGACTACCGCCTGCAGGAGATAGAGGTCTTTCTTCAAAAACTCAAAAGTAGTTTTGGTGCAAAGCGATACGGTAATCGCCATTATTTCACTCTCAACTATCAGCGGCGACATAATTGCACAATCCGCTTCTTTGGCTGCATACAGCTTGCCCTCTTTCAGAAAATTGCTTTTTATGTTTTCTGTCTCATCAAAAAATGCCAGTTCCCGGCTCTTCCTGAATATCTTAAACGGCATATCTTCTGGGCTGTAACTTGTATTCTTAAGCATTGTGACATCCAGATTGAGTCCCGTCTCATAGACAAACCTGCTTGCATTGTAATCCATCAGGTATAACGCGCAAAGGCTGGGGACGCGATCGGATTTTGTTATCTCTCCGAAAGTTTCAATTATAAGACGCAACAATTTGTCTTTACTTAAGGCGGAACTGAGTGTCTGGGCGGTTTTTATCAGGTATGAAAGCTGGATATTTCGCTTCTCTGTGCCTATAATGGCCTCATCCAGCCGCTTCCTGAGGACTACTATGCGTATTTCCTGCCCTCCGATGAGAAGCAGGACCAGGACTATTGCTACACATAATACGGGAATACTTAGATAATTAAGCATAAATATCCTGCCTTCCTTTTATATTATGTGCATCAAAATATCAGCCCGTTTTCCTGCGGAAATAACCTCGCAAGCCCTTGAGGAATCCATGCTGCAACTTTTCTTGCTCGCTTTTTGCCTTTTCTCTGCCGCGCTCCTCTTCCAGCTTTTCTTTTGTCGCGGTCATAGTGGGCTGAGTCTTTTCTTCTTTTTGCGGCATGGCCGCTTCTTTTTTCTCTTTTACTTTTTTAGGCTCTTTCCCTTTTACCTTTTTCTCTACGATCTTTCGTTCCGTAAGCTCCAAAACAGCCGTGGAAGCGCCGTCGCCGTGACGCACGGAAAAATGCAGCACGCGGGTATAACCGCCGTTACGGTTGACAAATCGCGGCGCTATGTCATCAAAGAGCTTATTAATAAGCTCTTTCGAGCCCAGTATGCTGATGGCGTTTTTTTTCGCGGTAATTGTCTTGGCTTTTCCTAGGCTTATCAGTTTATCCGCCAGGGAGCTTGCAGCTTTCGCTTTTTTGTAAGTGGTGGTAATCCGCTCGTGTATTATCAGATTTCTTACCAGGCTTCTTAGGAGCGCTTTTCGGTTAGTGGCATTTCTTGAAAGTTTATGGGTCTTCCTTCTGTGCCTCATTCTTCATCCGCCTTCTTTTTTGCGATCTTCATGCCCAGTGCTAATCCCATATCGGTTAAGAGCTTGTTTATTTCACTGAGGGATTTTTTACCGAAATTACGGTATTTCAACATCTCCATTTCGGATTTTCTGACAAGGTCGCCGATCGTCTTTATCTTTGCTTCTTTCAGACAGTTTGCGCTGCGCACGGATAGCTCAAGTTCGGTAACGGGCACCTTTAATTTATCCAAAAGCTCCCTTTCCTCCATGGACTCACCTTGCTCTTTTTCTTCTTCGGGCAGTTTTCCGTAGTTTACAAACGGATTCAGGTGCCCCTGCAGGATATGTGATGCATACAACAGCGCATCTTTAGGATTGATGCTGCCGTTAGTCCATACCTCCAGTATCAGGCGGTCATAGTCCGTTATCTGGCCTATTCTTGTATTTTCGACCTTAAAGTTTACTCTTGTAACCGGTGTAAATATAGAATCGACTGCTATTACGCCTATCGGCTGGCCCTCTTTCTTATTCCGCTCCGACGGGACATAGCCGCGGCCTCTGCCAACTTCCATCTCCATAGAAAATTTGATCTTTTTGGTGAGCGTAGCGATATGCAGATCCGGATTCAGAACTTCTGTAGTTTCATCAGTAGTAATATCACCTGCCGTGATATCCCCTTTTTTATCTACGTTGATAAAGAGCGTCTTGGGATTTTTGGTCCGGGAACGCAGTATTATCTTTTTCACATTCAGTATTATTTCCGATACATCTTCCATAACGCCTGCTACAGTTGAAAATTCATGCTGGACGCCCTCTACTTTTATGGATGTAATAGCGGCGCCTTCTATGCCAGAAAGCAATACCCTGCGCAGTGAATTTCCGATAGTCATTCCATAGCCGCGCTCAAACGGCTCCGCAATAAATTTACCATACGTATCGCTGTAGGTAGATTCATCGTATTCTATGCGCTTCGGCATCTCAAAATTTTTCCAACCAATGCCCATATATATTCCTCCCGTTATTTCGAGTAAAGTTCCACGATTAGTTGTTCTTGTATGGCATAGCCGATATCTGCTTTGATAGGCAGCCTTTTTATTTGCCCTTTCAGGTTTGCATAGTCAGGTTCAAGCCATGCGGGCACAGCCCTGGTATCTTTCGTAAGTTCGGCGGCGTCCTGTATTCTTTTCTTTGTTTTTTCGTCAGTTTTTACCTGTATAGCATCGCCCACATCTGCCAGATACGAAGGTATGTTTACTTTCCTGCCGTTGACGTATACGCTGCCGTGCCGCACCAATTGCCTGGCACTGTTCCGGCTCGTTGCAAAAGGCAGGCGGTATATAACATTGTCCAGACGTCTTTCCAGGAGTTGAAGCAGCACCTCACCGGTTACGCCCTTCGAGCGTTCCGCAATCGCAAAATAATGCCTGAACTGCCGCTCAAGTAAGCCATAAATCTTCTTTGCCTTCTGTTTTTCCCTTAGCTGTATTCCGTAATCGGACAATTTTGTCCTTTTTTGTCCGTGCTGGCCGGGGGCATATGCCCGTCTTGTTACGGCGCATTTATCGGTATTACACCTCGCCCCTTTAAGAAAGAGCTTTACTCCTTCCCGCCTGCATAATTTACAAAATGGTTTTCGTTGTCGTGCCATTTTCTCCTCAATAACCCCGACGATATATCGGGGGAATTGATCCCGAGCCCTAAAGGGCGAGGGATCTCATTAGTTTATACACGCCTTCGTTTTGGCGGCCTGCATCCGTTGTGCGGTATCGGCGTAACGTCTTTAATGGCCTTTATGGTTAATCCCGCTGCCTGTATTGCCCTGATTGCCGATTCTCTGCCCGCTCCCGGCCCTTTTATATAAACCTCGACATCTTTTACGCCATACCCTACGGCTTTCTTAGCAGCCTCGCTTGCGGCCACCTGCGCGGCAAAAGGCGTTGATTTCTTTGAGCCTGAAAATCCGGTTGTTCCGGTTGAGGCCCAGCAAATAGTATTGCCGCTTTTATCCGTTATCGTCACGATAGTATTGTTAAAACTGGCCAATATGTGAGCTACGCCGCTTGTGACGTTTTTTGCCAGTCTCTTTTTTATCTTGGCCTTTTCTTCAATTTTCGGTTTTTCTTCGGCCTTTGGCTTCTCCTCGGGCTTTGCCTTTTCGTCAATTTTAGGCTTTATTTCTTTATGTTCTGCCACTATTTACTCCTTTCCCTCGGGTTTAGCCGTTCGCGTCTCTTTCTGCCTTACTACGCCGACTGTCTTGCGCGGCCCTTTTCTTGTGCGTGCGTTGGTGCGCGTCCGCTGTCCCCTCACCGGCAAAGATCGACGGTGTCTATAACCCCTGTATGACCCTATGTCTATCAGGCGTTTTATATTAGCCGCTACCGAGCGCCTCAGATCGCCTTCTATCCTATATTCCCTCTGGATTATAGTGCTGAGTTTAGAGATATCTTCTTCAGTAAGGTTTTTTGCCCGCACGTCGGGGCTTATCCCTGCTGCTTTAAGTATCTTGTTAGCGCTTGTCCTGCCTATGCCATGTATATACATGAGCGCTACTTCTATCTTTTTTTCTTTCGGTATATCAACTCCGACAATTCTTGGCACGTTAGCCTCCTAGCCTTGCCTTTGCTTATGCTTGGGCTCTTTACAGATGACCCTGATAATGCCTTCTCGCTTTATTATTTTACATTTGGAACATATTTTTTTGACGCTAGATCTGACTTTCATGCTATTTTCCTTAGCCTATTCTAACCAGGTTAGTCCTGACGGATTAAACTGTGTGGTATTCGCATATATCTAATCCTGCAGGACTAACCTGGTTAGATATATGTTTACTTATTCCGGTGCACTATCCTGCCTTGAGTAAGGTCGTACGGCGAAAGTTCCAACTTGACTTTATCTCCGGGGAGTATGCGAATAAAATGCATACGCATCTTTCCGGATACATGCGCCAGTACCTTATGGCCATTGTCCAGTTCGACCCTGAACATCGCGTTCGGCAGCGCCTCCTGCACCGTGCCTTCTACTTCGATCGGTTCTTCTTTTGCCATAATGTCGTCCCTCGATGCGCTTCGCTTTCTCGGGATGACCCTGAGACTGCACTTCGTAAGCCAGAATCAATGCTGTCGAAGGGTCAAAATCTCCGGACTTTTGTCTTTTACCGCAATTGTGTGTTCAAAATGAGCAACGCGGCTTTTATCTACCGTTACAGCCGTCCAGCCGTCGCTTAAAATGCGGGCCGCATATTTTCCGGCTGCGACCATCGGCTCAATGGCCAAAACCATCCCATCTTCAAGTACCGGATCCGCGTCACGGCTTGCAAGATTGCATTCTCCCATTACAAAATTCGGTATTTCGGGTGGTTCATGCAAATCTGCCCCTATGCCATGGCCTATAAACGCCCTTATTATACTGAAACCGTTTGCTTCTACGAAATCCTGTATCGCTCTCGATATGTCGGACACTCTGTTACCGGCCGCCGCCGCTTCTATCCCCTTTTCCAGGGATTTCTGCGTTACTGCAATCAGCCGTTTTGATTCATCATCGATATTTCCTACGGGGTAAGTATATGCGGCATCGCCGTAATACCCTTCAAATTCCACTCCCACATCAACGCTGATTATATCGCCGTCTCGTAAAACCTTTTTGCCGGGAATACCGTGAACGATTACCTCGTTTATAGACGTGCATATATTGGCCGGATATCCCTTATAATCCTTAAAAGCAGGCCTGCTGCCGAGTTTTCTTATAAGTGCTTCTGCCTGCCGGTCAAGTTCTATAGTCTCAATTCCCGGCTTAATACTCCGGTTGAGAACATCGAGAACCTCCGCCACAATATTACCAGCCCTTCTCATTATGGCAAGTTCCCTGTCGGACTTCAGTCCTATCATGCCAGTTTTTTCCTATGAAAAAGATCTGTGAGTATATTATTCAGCTCGTTTACATCAAGGTCGCCCGAAATCTCCTCAAGAAGACCTGTCTTTTTATAATAATCTATCAAAGGCGTCGTCTCATCCATGTAAACCGACCACCTGTGCCTTACTGTTTCCTCCGTATCATCTTTGCGCTGATATAATTCGCCCTGGCAATAGTCGCATGCGCCATTTTTTTTAGGTTGTATATTTTTAATATGAAAATTCGCGCCGCACTTCCTGCAAACGCGCCTGCCGCTTAATCTTGCAATGCTGGTATAAAGCGATGTTTTAAAATAGAGGACCACATCCAGCTTCTTATTGATCTTACTCAAAGTCGTATCAAGCATCTTGGCTTGTTCGAGCGTCCTAGGAAAACCGTCAAGGACAAACCCGCCCCTGACATCATCATTTGTAAGGCGGTCCTTCACTATATCTATTACCAGCTTATCGGGCACCAATGCGCCCTTCATCATGTATTCTTTTGCCTTTTTGCCAAGAGGTCTATCTTTACTCACCGCATCTCTCAGTATATCGCCCGTAGATATATGCGGAAGCGCCAGATCTTTCGAAAGAACTTTTGCCTGTGTACCCTTACCTGCACCCGGAGGGCCGAGAAGTACTAAATTCATACTATCTTCTCCCTTTAAGCCTTCCGCGCTTCATAAATCCCTCATAATGGCGCGTAATAAGGTGCGATTCTATCTGCTGCATCGTATCCAGCATGACTCCGACGACAATCAAAAGGCTTGTGCCGCCAAAAAAGCTGGCCACTAAAAACGGTATATTTAAGCCATGGCTTATAAACGTAGGTATTATTGCTATTATCGCGAGGAATAACGACCCGGGCAGCGTGATTCTTGTCATTACATAGTCCAAAAATTCCGCGGTCGCCTTCCCCGGCCTTATTCCGGGAACAAAGCCGCCGTACCTTTTCATATTTTCCGCAACATCTATGGGGTTAAATGTAATCGCGGCATAAAAATAGCAAAAGAAAATAATCATAAGTGAATATATAATATTATAACCTATTCCGTGCTCGGAAATCGATGAGGCGATTTTTTGCACGATAGGATTTGCAACGACGCTCGCGATAGTCGCAGGAAACAATATTATGCTTTGCGCAAATATTATCGGTATAACTCCGCCCTGATTTACCCTGAGCGGAATATATGTGCTTTGCCCACCGTATATCTTGCGCCCCACAATGCGCTTTGCGTATTGTACCGGAATCTTACGCTGCCCTTGTGTTATTAATATTACGGCTGCGATGACTCCTACAAACATGACCGCCATCAGTATAAGCGTCAGTGGTTCTATCTGCCTTTTATCCGGCGAAAATGGCGACGCCAAAAGAACTAATTGGCCTAATGCGGTCGGCAACCGTGACAATATACCCGCCGTTATTATAAGGGATATGCCGTTTCCAATACCAAATTCCTGAATTTGTTCGCCGAGCCACATTATAAATGCTGTTCCGCTGGTCAGGGTTATGATAGTTATGAGCCTGAATGCCAGGCCTCCGTACGGCACTATTACCTCACCCTGAAAATGCTGCGGATTCTCAAGCCACAACGCGATGAAGTATGACTGTATGACAGAAAGTATCACTGTCCCGTATCTCGTGTATTGCGTTATCTTTTTGCGGCCTGCGTCGCCTTCCTTGGCTAGCCGCTCCAGATAAGGGACTACCGCCGTCAATAACTGCAGTATGATAGACGCGGATATATACGGCATGATCCCCAATGCGAAAATCGTCGCCCTGTCCATCGCACCGCCTGAAAATACGTTCATCAAGCCGAACAATGTTCCGCCGGCAGTCTGGGTTATTCTTTCAAAGAACATCATTAACTTTGCGCCGTCTATTCCCGGCGTCGGAATATATGCGCCGATTCTATAGACAGCTATCAGCCCTAAAGTAACAAGCATCTTCTTCTTCAGGTCCGGTATCTTGAATATGTTTATAAAAGCATCGAACATTATTTCTTCTCAGATTTCAACGCATTTTCCGGCTTGACCGGCACAGATATAAGTTCTGCTTTGCCGCCAGCTTTTGCTATCTTATCAAGCGCGCTTTTGGAAAAGGAATGTGCATATATAGTAAGCGGTTTTTTCATATCGCCGTCACCCAAAACTTTCACCGGCTTATTTAACGTTTTTATAAAATTAGATTCGCGGAGCTTCTTTAGGTCTACCACATCGTCTTTTCTAAAATGATTCAACTGCTCAATATTAATAACCTGGTTAGTAACCTTAAACTTGCTATTGAACCCTCTCTTGGGAATACGGCGGATAAGCGGCATCTGTCCGCCTTCAAACCCAAGCCGTAATTTTCCGCCGGCGCCGCTGCGTGATTTTAAACCTTTATGGCCTTTGCCGCTGGTTTTGCCGTGCCCCGAACCTACGCCGCGGCCGACTCTCTTCTTGCTTTTTCTGGCTCCGTAAGGTATTCCTATCTCGCTTAACTTCATTATATTATCTCCACTGGTCCCCGAACCAAATTGGTGAGGGGGTTTATTCCGCTGCCGTGATCGGCCTACTCTTCAGCCGCGATAATCCTTCTACGGCTGCCTTTACCACATTAAGTGAATTGTCCGATCTTAACGATTTTGTAAGTATGTCTTTTATGCCCGCAGAATCACAGATTGCCCTCACGGCGCCGCCTGCTATTACGCCCGTGCCGGGGCCTGCCGGCTTCAGAAGGACTCTCGATGCCTTATATTTTCCCAGTACCTCGTGAGGAATGGTCGTGTTTCGTAATGGTATATGGATAAAATTCTTTTTCGCATGGCTTAATGCCTTTTTTATGGCTTCCGAAACCTCATTTGCCTTGCCAAAGCCGTATCCGGCATTGCCTTTTCCGTCGCCAACGGCAACAAGTGCGCTGAATGAAAACCTTCTTCCGCCCTTTACGACTTTCGCGACTCTGTTGATGCTTATCACGCGCTCTATATACTCCGGCTGAGCGACAGCCCCAATATTCTTTATAGCCTCGTTCTTTTTTCCTTTAGCTTCCCTTGCGTCCATATGTTCCTCTCAATTACCCCGTTGCGGCGGGGTAATTGATCCTGATCCGCCGAAGGCGGAGAAGGATCTTATTAAAACAACAGTCCGTTTTTGCGCGCGGCATCCGCGAATGCTTTTATCCTGCCATGATACAGATAGCCGCCGCGGTCAAATACAACTTTAGATATACCCTTCGATTTAGCCGTAAGAGCGGCCTCGGCTCCCAGCGCTTCGGCGGCTTTCAGATTACCTCCGCTCTTTACGACGCCTTTTACCTTCGGATCTAATGTTGAGACCGAACAAATGGTCTTCTGATTCAGGTCGTCCACAAACTGGACATAGAGATTCGTCAGACTTCGGTGAATGGACATGCGCGGCCGTTCCTTGTCTCCCATTATCTTCTTCCTCAGCCTCATATGCCGCTTTATTCGTGAAAGCTCTTTTGCGCTCTTCATTTTATAATGCCTTCTTTTTGATCAGATTATGCTACTGTCTTGCCGGCCTTGTGCTTCACAAACTCATTAACATATCTCACGCCTTTACCTTTATAAGGTTCAGGCTTATAATAACTTCTGATCTCGGCCGCTACCTTTCCTACTTTGACCTTATCTATTCCCTTAATGACTATTTGGATAGGTTTTGGCGTTTCTACAGTTATGCCATCCGGTATAGGATAATTTATCGGATGAGAAAAACCGAGAGTAACGGTCAGGATTTTACCGGCTAATTGCGCCTTATAGCCGACGCCGCGTATCTCAAGATCTTTCTGGTAACCACTCACAACGCCTATTATCATGTTATTGATTAGCGTCCGCGTTAATCCGTGCAGAGACATATCGGCTTTTGTGTCTGTGGGGCATTCTACCTTGACGAGGCTGTTTTCAACCTTTACCGTTATCGGGCTGGGTACGGTGTGCTCCAGTTTGCCTTTAGGCCCCTCGACGCGCACGATATTTTTGTCAACGGATACCTTCACATTATTCGGGATAGTAATAGATTTTTTTCCAAGTCTTGACATATATTTTCCTTACCATGCATAACAGAGGACTTCGCCGCCTACTTTTTCTTTCCGGGCGGTTTTATTGGTCATAACACCTCGCGAGGTTGATAATACCGCGATTCCAAAACCATTAAGGACCTTAGGTATATTATCGTTTGTAACATAGATCCTAAGGCCGGGTTTTGATATCCTTTTTAGGCTTGTTATTACCGGCGACTTACCTTCGTTATATTTTAAATAAACCCTGATCACACCCTGTTTCTTGTCTTCTATGGCCTTATAATTGCTGATATAGCCTTCGTTTTTAAATATCTTAAGTACGGCCTCGCCAAGTTTTGACCTTTTCACGTCAACCCTGTCTTTGCCGGACCTGGAGCCGTTCCGTATAATCGTAAGCATGTCGCTCATTGAATCTGTAACTGGCATTTATTATCTCTCCTTCATTAGCTATAAGCTTTAAGCTATAAGCTGTAAGTTGGTGCTTAAAGCTTAAGGCTTATAGCCTATAGCTGGAATTACCAACTCGCCTTTACTATTCCGGGTATCTCGCCTTTCAACGCAAGTTCGCGGAAGCATATCCTGCATAACTCAAACCTCCCCATGTACCCGCGCCGCCTGCCGCAAAGCCTGCATCTGTGGTATTTTCTGACCTTGAATTTAGGTTCCCGCTTACATTTTTCTATTAAACACTGTTTTGCCATATAGCTCTTTCTCTTATCCTGTAACTTACAACTTATAACTTACGACTTTTTAAAGGGCATACCCAGAAGCGTTAACAACTCCCTCGCCTCGTCATCTGTTTTCGCAGATGTGGCAATAATAATATCCATGCCCTTCACCATAGTTACTTTGTCCGCATCGATTTCGGTAAATACTGTCTGCTCGGTAAGCCCAAACGCGTAATTACCCCTTCCGTCAAACGAATCGGCCGATAATCCGCGGAAATCTTTTATTCTCGGAATTACAATGCTTATAAGCCTGTCTATGAATTCATACATCTTGTTACTGCGCAGCGTAACCTTACATCCGACCGTCGAGCCCTTTCGGATCTTGAAATTTGCGATTGCTTTCTTGGCCTTGGTAACGACAGCGCGCTGTCCGGCTATCATAGTTAATTCGGCTACGGCATCCTCTATTATTTTATTATCGTGCGCAGCCTCGCCCAATCCCATGTTTATGACAACCTTTGTAAGGCGCGGCACCTGCCAGATATTCGAATACTTAAAGCGCATTTTCATTTCCGGCACTATCTCTTTATTAAACCTCTCTTTTAGCCTTGCCATTTATGCGATTATCTCCTTGCACTTCTTGCAGATTCTTGTCTTTCCGTCGGCGGTTATGTTTATCTCCACCCTGGTCGGCTTGTTACAGTTTTTGCACATGAGCATCAGATTAGAAATCTGGATGGGCATCTCCTTCTGTATGATGCCGCCTTTCTGATTCTGCTGTGTCTGTCTGGCGTGTTTCTTCACATAATTCACGCCTTCTACTAAAACCCTGTCTTTTCTCGGGAATACCATGATGACTTTTCCCGTTTTACCTTTGTCTTTGCCGGCCAAAATTTTGACTATGTCATTTTTCTTTATTGCTCTCATTTAAACTACCTCCGGCGCCAACGATACTATTTTCATAAAGTTCTTATCTCTCAGCTCTCTTGCCACGGGCCCAAAAACACGTGTACCGCGCGGATTCATCTGCAGGTCTATAATCACTATGGCGTTTGTGTCAAACTTGAGATATGAACCGTCGCTTCTGCGTATATGATTAGTAGTCCGGACCACTACCGCCTTTACGACTTCTCCTTTTTTGACAATTGCATCGGGTGATGATTCCTTAATATTTGCCGTTATAATATCGCCTATGGCGGCATCACGCGCATTTCCGCGGCCCAGCACCCCTATGCAGGAGGCCCTTTTAGCGCCCGTATTATCGGCTATTTCCAGTATTGTGCGCATCCGTATCATATTCTCACCTTACGAAATTTTCTAAACCCCTTGGGGTTTAACAACTTCTATAAGTTTCCATCTTTTATCTTTGGATAACGGCCTTACCTGTACTATCTTAACGGTATCCCCCGCCTTTGCGGCGTTCTTCTCGTCATGCGCTTTTACCTTTACGGCCCTGCGCATAATCTTGCTGTATTGGCGATGATGTGCAACGCTGTCTATCCTCACTACGATTGTCTTATTCATCTTGTCGCTTACGACGGTTCCTGTCTTGATCAGGATCTGTTTTATGGCAATATTATTATCGTTTGGCATCTGCCAATTCCTTTTCTCTTATTATAGTTTTATATACGGCTATTTCTCTTCTGATCAGTTTTATTTTATGCGGCTTTTCAACCCGCGAAGTATCTGCCTGATAGCGCAGGTCATAGAGTTCTTTCTGCATGGCCTCTATTTTTTGGCGCATTTCATTTGCATCGAGCTGGCGTATTTCATTTATCTTGGTGCCCATTATTAATGACTCCTTGCAATGAACCGCGTTTTAAACGGCAATTTGTGAGCCGCTAATCTCAGTGCATCTTTAGCAAGTTCTTCAGGTATGCCTTCCAGTTCAAATAATACTCTGCCCCTTTTTATCACGGCCACCCACTTTTCGGGCATACCCTTACCTTTTCCCATTCTTGTTTCTGCCGCCTTTTTAGTGATCGGTTTATCAGGGAACACCCTGACCCATGTCTTGCCGCCCCGTTTTGTAACCTTCATCAGTGCCACACGCGCAGCCTCTATCTGTCTGTCAGTCATCCACGCATTCTCGAGAGCCTGCAGGCCGAACTGGCCGAAAGAAACAAAGCAGCCTTTATAGCTTATACCGCGTCGCCTACCCTTCTGTTGCTTTCTAAATTTAACCCTTTTTGGCATTAATGCCATTTCTAATCTCCCTCTCCTCGCTGTATAACGGCGCTTTTTCGCCTTTATATACCCATATTTTTACGCCAATCAGACCATAAGTAGTAAGCGCTTCTGAAAAACCATATTCGATATCTGCCCGCAAAGTCTGCAGGGGCACCTTTCCGGCTTTATAACCTTCGGTTCTAGCTATTTCCGCGCCGCCAAGCCTGCCGGAGCACCTTATTTTAATACCCTGCGCGCCCTGGTCCATAGCCAGCGTGACTGCCTTCTTCATAGCCCGCCTGAATGGAATTCTTTTCACAAGCTGCATCGCGATATTCTCCGATATGAGCTGTGCATTGATAGACGGATTTTTTATCTCTTTTATGTCTAAAAAGGCCTGTTTGCCGGTCATTGCCTGAATCTCATCCCTCAGCCTGTCTATCTCCGCACCTTTTCTTCCTATTATTATACCGGGCCGGGCGGACCATATATTAAGCCTGATTTTATTACTGGCGCGGAATATCTCTATTTTAGCAACGGCGGCCTGAGACAGGCTCTTCTTTACGTATTTCCGTATCTTCTGGTCTTCCTCTATATATTCGCCGAAATCTCTTTTTGCCTTTGCAAACCACATAGAGTCCCAGTTTCGTATATACCCCAATCTAAAACCATGCGGATGGACTTTCTGCCCCACTACATTACCTCCGTTCTTTCTTTGTCATAGTCTTCGCTGCGCGCGGTTTAACCTCTTTGGATTTCACCATTTTCGCCGCAACTATTTTCGCTTTTGCGGTCTTCTTAACTTCCGATGCTTCTATCTTTGGCTCGGCTTTCGCAGAAAGTTCTACCGTCAAATGGCACGTCCGCCTTAATATTGGAAATGCCCTGCCCATTGTTCCTGCCCTGAATCTCTTGAGCATCGGGCCGCTGTCCGCCGCTATCCTTGATATATAAAGATTCGCTTCGTCTATATTCCTGTCTTTTTTTCGCGCATTATCAACCGCCGACTTTAATGTCATGTTTACAAGGCGCGCGGCTTTATGATTTACGCTGCCAAGAACGCCGTACGCTTTTGGCACCGACATCCCCTTAAGGGGCCTGGTAACAAGCATGGCTTTTTTAGGGGAAATCCTGATATATTTTGAAACAGCTTTTGCGATCATGTCAGCTCTCTTGATACTTCGGTATGGGATCCGTGCTTTTTAAATGTCCTAGTGAATGCAAATTCGCCCAATTTATGCCCTACCATATTTTCTGTTATGAATACAGGAATGAACTTTCTGCCGTTGTGTATTGAAAGCGTAAGTCCGACAAAGTCAGGCGTTATGGTAGATGACCTGGCCCATGTTTTTATAGGCTTTTTTGAACCCGACTTCAGCATGTCCTGCACCTTTCCCATCAGCCTTTGGTCGACGTACGGCCCCTTCTTTATAGATCGTGTCATTACTTGCTCCTAAATGAGGCCAT
>CAYIQH010000004.1:0-23622 GCA_964365575.1 uncultured Planctomycetia bacterium
AAGGTGAAAGAAGACATTGAAAAAGAGTTGAAGAAACTTACAATACCTTCCGATGTTATAATCAATTTCGGCGGCGAGGCAGAAGAGCAGGGGAAGGCATTTAAAGACTTGTTCCTGCTTCTTCTTCTGGGCATTATACTGGTATATATGGTAATGGCGGCACAATTTGAATCGCTTCTGGATCCTTTTATCGTCATGTTCGCGGTCCCGTTTACGTTCACCGGCGTATTTATAGCTTTCCTCTTAACAGGCACTACCTTAAGTATTATAACCTTCCTGGGCATTATAATGCTGATGGGGATAGTTGTAAATAACGCGATCGTGCTAATAAGTTACATAAGCATATTGCGTGCCAGGGGAAAATCAATGCTGGAAGCAGTCACTGCGGGCGGCAAAGACAGATTGCGGCCGGTCCTTATGACTACGATTACGACGCTGGCAGGGCTTTTGCCGATGGCTTTATCGCGTGGCGAGGGTTCCGAAACGTGGCAGCCGCTGGGTATTACTATGCTGGGGGGATTGACGGTGTCAACCTTGGTCACTATGCTTTTTGTGCCGACGCTTTACGCCGCTGTTGAAAGCAGGCTTCGAAAGAACGGGGGGAATAATAAATGAAGATGATCATGATTTCCTACAATGAAGCCATCGACATGGAAGTAGCGGAAGCCCTTGAGAAATGTAACCTGAAAAATTATACGAAAATCGCCGGAACTTACGGCAAAGGCAGGACTTCGGGCACTCATCTCGGAAGCGATATATGGCCCGGAAGGAACAATATTTTATATGTAGCCTGCAGAGACGAAGACGTAAAGCCTTTGATGTCTTCTATAAAAGACCTGCGTAAAGCCCTGGGGCGGGAGGGCGTAAAGGCCTTTGTTTTGCCGCTGGAAGATATGACCTAAAAACTCTTGCCTATCACTATCCTCCGTGTTAATATACTAAAATATGAATGATATATTAGTCATATCTCTTATTATATTGCTATTGCTTGCCGCGATTACGGCGGGTTCCGAGATAGCAATGATAGCGGTAAGCCGCCTAAGGCTGCGGAAACTTGCCAGGGACGGTTCCAAGGCCGCGCAGATCGCCATAAAGATCCTCGAGACGCCCGAAAAATTTTTCGGCACGATCCTCGTAGTCAATAACGTAATAGATACCCTTATAGCCGCTATCGTTACCGTAATAATGGTGTCGATTTTTGGGGGCGGTAAGGGCATAATTCTGGCAACCATCCTGGCTTCTTTGCTTATTATACTGTTTGAGACAGTTGCAAAAACTTACGCGGCGAGACATTCAGAAAAACTTTCTTTATCCATAGCGAAACCTATACAGACAGCCATATTTATTTTTTCTCCGATAGTAAGGGGCCTGTCCTTTATCACAAATTTCTTCGTCAACCTTATGGGCGACAAGGAAAAAAGCGCTTTTCTTATAACTGAGGACGAGATAAGGACGCTAATCAAAATAGGCGAGGAGGACGGAACGCTTCATAAAGATCACTATACGATGCTTTCGAGAGTACTTGACTTCTCAAAGACACTGGTCAGGAGCGTGATGACGCCGAAAAGTGAGATAGTTTCCATGGAAGCCACTTCCAATATAGACGATATGCTTGAAAAGGCCGTAGAATCGGCTTATTCAAGATTTCCTGTATATAAGGACAGTCCGGAAAACATAATCGGCATTATAAACATGAAGGACCTCCTGAACGTAGTCGTCAATAAAGACCTCATAGTTTTTCAGGATATTGTTTCCCCTCCCGTATTTGTGCCGGGTTCAAAAAAAGTTACGGAACTTTTGCGGGAATTTCAGCAGGGACATACGCATATTGCCATAGTAAAGGATGAGGCCGGCAGGGTAGAAGGCATGATCACCCTTGAAGACCTCCTTGAAGAGATAGTAGGCGAAATAAAAGACGAGCACGATTGATTTCTTGCCCTATCTACGGTATAATATAACTTTGATGAACACTTTTAACGGTAAAAATGCGGTCGTTTTTCTGGATTTTGATAACACAATAACCACGTATGACGTTTTTGACAACATGCTGCTTCAGTTTTCGGAAGACGACACGTGGAAAGATCTGGAAGAACGCTGGAAAAATAACGAAATAGGTTCCCGCGAGTGCCTTGAAGGCCAGATAAAGACGATCAGCGTCACGAAAAAAGCGCTGGATGAGTATCTTGGCAGGATAGAACTGGATCCCTATTTTAAGCGGCTCTTACGTTTCTTAAGGGCAAGGCGTATTAAGACGATGGTGTTAAGCGATAATTTTGATTATCTCTTGAGCCGCATCCTTAGTAAAAACGGCATCAGAGGCCTTAAGATATATTCCAATAAAGCCAGGCTTACGGGCGGCAGGCTGGTGCCGCAGTTTCCATTTACTGATAAGAAGTGCCGCGTTTGCGCTCATTGCAAGAAGAAGAATTTGCTTTCTAACGTTAATGGCCACTCGGTGGCTATTTATATAGGGGACGGGCAATCGGATGCCTGCCCGGCAAAATATGTAAATAAAGTATTTGCAAAAGAAGCCCTGCTTGATTACTGCAGAAAAGAAGGGATTTTTCATATTCCGTATAAGAACCTTAAAGAAGTGTATGAATACCTGAAAAAGGAATACAGAAATGGCAAAGACCGTAAAAACTAAAAATACAAACCGCGTCCTGGACGGGCAGGGATTGGCGGATCTGGAAGCTAAGTATTGCTCCTGGGGCGACACTGTTCATTACGTAGACAAACCCAATATATTTGTGCGCGCCGAAGGATGCTCTTTGTACGACGGAGAAGGCGTTGAATATCTTGACTTGCAGATGCTCTATTCCGCCGCAAATTTCGGCTATAAGAACGAACGCCTGAATGCGGTATTAAAGAAGCAGATAGACACTCTTCCTCAGCTTGCCTGCCAATATCTCCATGAAGAAAAGATAAGGCTTTCATCAAAGATTGCCAAACGGATAGAGATGACCTTTGAGGAAAAAGGCAGGGTCCATTTTAACGTGGGCGGCTCAGCGGCGATAGAGGATTCCATGAAACTTGTCAGAAATCACTCGGGAAGAAACCTCGTATTTGCGTTTATGGGAGGATACCACGACAGGACGCTGGCAGCGTCGGCGATTACCTCAAGTTTCAGATACAGGGAGCGCTACGGCCATTTCGGCGACAGGGCGTGGTTCATTCCGTATCCCTACTGCTTCAGGTGTCCGTATGAAAAAAAGAGAGAATTCTGCGACTTGTATTGCGTAAAACAATTTGAGCGGCTGTTTGAGACAGAGTATTACTCAGTTGTAAATAAGAAGACAAACAAAAGCGAATTTGCGGCGTTTTACGTGGAACCGGTGCAGGGGACAGGTGGTTACGTGGTACCCCCGATAGATTATTTTTCCGCGCTGAAAGACGTCATGAATAGATACGGCATCCTTATGGTGGACGACGAAATACAGATGGGATTTTTCAGGACCGGTAAGTTCTGGGCCATAGAGCATTTCGGTATTACGCCGGATATAATCGTCTTCGGAAAATCCCTCACTAATGGGTTGAATCCGCTTTCGGGTATATGGGCCAAGGAAGAACTTATAGCGCCGAATGTATTCCCGCCCGGGTCTACTCATTCTACATTTTCATCCAATCCTTTGGGAACGGCAGTAGGACTGGAAGTAATGAAACTTATAGAAGAATCAGACTTTGCCGCGGAAATATCCAAAAAGGGGAGAAGCCTTATCTCCAGATTCAAACGGCTGCAGAAAAAATATCCGCAGATAGGCGATGCGGACGGCCTGGGCCTTGCCATAAGGATAGAAATGTGCCAAAAAGACGGCTACACGCCGAACAAAGAACTGACCGACGCAATAGCGAACATCGGATTAAGCGGTAAATTGACTGCCGGCGGCAAAAGGCGCGGCCTCGTGTTAGATGTGGGCGGTTATTACAAGAATGTATTTACGCTCGCACCGTCATTTTATATTACGGAAAAAGAAATGGACCTGGGGGTTGATCTTTTCGAAGAAGCCCTATCAAAAGCCGTAAGGAATTCTTAATGATAATAATATCTTTCAAGGAACATTTTAAGGGCGAAAAGGATATCCCCGACGCCAGTTTTTCCTTAAACGGCAGCGGTAAAAACCTCGCTATCCTTGTCCATGGCCTCACCGGGACGCCTCGCGAAATGATATACATAGCAAAAGGGCTGAACGAGAGGGGTTATGCCGTGAGGGCGCCGCTCTTAGACGGCCACAATAAGCCGCTATCTGTGCTGAAAAGGAAGAGTTGGCAGGATATGTACAGCGTATTGCGCGAAGATTTTCTTAAATGCTCCGCAGGATTCGATAATGTATTTGTGGCAGGACTTTCCTTCGGCGCTCTTATGAGCATTATGCTTGCGCATGAGTTTCCCGATAAAATAAAGGCAATGACCTGTTTTTCGTCAACGCTCTTTTTTGACGGCTGGAGCGCCCCTAAGATAAGGGCGCTTCTGCCGCTTGGATATTACACGCCGTTGAAATATTATTCTTATTTCAAAGAGGAGCATCCTTACGGTATTAAAAACGAACGGTTAAGGTCCCGCATAGAAGCTTATTACAGAAAAGCTAAGCTGCATGACATAAGCGAGGCACATCTTTACGGTTATCCTGTTATCCCCATATCCTGTATGTATCAGAACTATCTCTTATCAAAACGCGTTATGTCCATATTAGGCGAAATAAACACGCCGATGCAGCTTCTGCAGGCAAGAGAGGATGATGTGACAAGCCCGAGAAACTACACTTACATATATAAGCATGTCGGCTCAAAGGATAAAGAGATCAAGTTCTTCGAAGATTCCTACCATATAATAACTGCCGATCAGGAGAGAGATAAAGTAGTTGACACGACCGTCTCGTTTTTCGACAAATACAGGTAAGGATAATGGAATCGCTCTCCGCGCAAAGTGTGCGCATCTTAGATTTTGATTCAAGCGTTACCAGCCAAAAAAACCTTTTAGCAAAATACAACCGTTCACCCAATTTTATTAGTACGGTCAACATGTTAGATTATGCTCCGCGCGTGAGAATGTGGCTGGATGGACGGGACCTGCCGGCGTTGCGCCAAAGACTTGAGCCGTCCGACAGGAATAAGATAACCCTTTACGGCTCCGGAGACTTTCATCATATATCGGCGCTTCTGATAGATCAGTTTAGTGAGGATTTTTGCGTGGTTGTATTCGATTTTCATCCTGATCTGGATAAAACCTTCCCTAAATTCAGCTGCGGTTCATGGGTCAACCTGATAGCCCGCAAAGCCGCTATTAAGAAGATAGTCATGATAGGGCCGTCCTCGGAGGATCTTAGTTTTCCGCATAATATGACGTTTAACTTTTCCGATTTTAAGGATGGGAGAGTTGAACTTTATCCGTTTTACCATGAGCCGTCAATAACGGCTTTTAAGCGGATTGTCTGGGATAACCTCCGTGATAAAGATATAAAGCAATTTATGGCAGGTATAATAGGCAGATTGCCTTCGAAAAATGTATATATTTCTATCGACAAGGATTGCCTGAAGCGGGATTACGCGGTGACGAATTGGGAGGAAGGTCCCATTACTCTTGATTGGATGCTCGATGCGCTTAAGGTGCTGAAAGACAAAGCAAATGTGATAGGAATGGACATTACCGGAGACTATTCGCCTATTATGGCAGACTCATTTCTTAAGAGGATATGCACTGCGTGGGATCATCCCCGCCAGTATGCGCGCAAAATGAGCCGAGAAGAGATCAATAGGATTAATGAAGCGACAAATATGAAGATATTGGAATTATTTTTAGGATAGTTTACTTTAGCCCGACCACAGTGACGCCGACGACAATCAGCAGGATTCCCGCCCAGCGCAGCCCGCGGACTTCTTCCTTCAGGAAAATCACGGAAAAAAACGCTATTACTATATATTGCAGGCTGTCAAGAGGGTAAGCCTGGCTTAGATCCGCGAAAGAAAGGATGACCAGCCATATCGTCAGGCTTATCGTATTCAGCGCAAGGCCTGATAGTATCCTGCCTTGCGTCATACAAAATTTTATAAAAGATAAAATGCTGCGTAGTGACCTTAAGTTTACATTTTCAACCGTGTCCATACCGTGTTTTATAAAAGTCTGGCCTGATGCCAGAATTATGTCATGGATCAATATGAGCAGTAAAAGTTTTAGCATGTCAGGTCTTTTCCGCTTTCCCGTATTTTTCCTGAGAACTCATTGCGACTAAAGATATGCCGGTGATAATGATCAAAGTCCCTATCCAGCGGTTTGGGCTTACATTCTCATGCAGGAGGAACGCCGAGACTAAAATCACGAATATGTAGCTCATGCTGCCGATGGGGAAGGCCAGGCTCAGGTCAATTTTCGATAAGATAATAAACCATGTAAACGTTTCCAGAAGTATGATTATAAGCCCTATCCATACCCAGCCGTTCGAAAGGGTCCTTACGGCGAAATCGCCAAAAGCGCTTAGATTCGAAAAATTGAATTCTCCGACCAGCAACATACCCTTTTTAAAGAAGAATTCATAGGTGGATTCCAGGAGGTCCGTCAGCAGTATGAGGGCAATCATATTTAACGTAATTCTATGCTTTTTCATATTTACTCAGATTGCTTAATACCGGGTCAAATCTCTTTGGCTCAATAAGCTTCATCACGGGCGCCGTCAGGTGATTTATGACGGGGTTGATTAACCTGCTTGAAATATAAAGAGGTACGAGGTCCGAGCCGAGCCTTATTTTCGGTTCATAATCACAGGTGCCGGGCTGGTAATAGCGGATGCCGCGCCTGATGCACCAATCTATGTTATGGCACCAGGTGACGAAATAGAGGTTATACTTATACGCCACGTCGTAATCAAATCCTATATATTTGTCTATGCAGAAACCATCTTTTACAAAGCACATATTAAAAGCGGCCATTTTGCCGTTTACCCACGTGACGAAGTATTTGACGGTACCGGGCATATTTTCGGATATTTTGGCAAAATATTCGGGCGTAAGTTTCTCAAAGGAGACATCGCCGCTATTAAGATTATTCAGATAAAGTTGATAGGCGCGGTCTAATAAGCCGTCAAGATTATTCCTTTCTTCGATTTTAATTTCGGCGTTGGTATATGCGTTTCTTAATTTGCGCCTGATGTCTTTTCGCGTGCTTTTGCCTAGATTCTGTATGTATTCTTCGAGAGACTGTTCTTTTATCGTTAGGCGCGCGAGGGGAAAGGCCTCCATTTGCGCAAAGTTGTTGCGTTTAAGGAAATCCAGTATATAAGAATCATTTGCAGGCATATTGTAAAAAGTAATTACGCCTATTTTTTCGGTATTGCAGAAATGGAGCATCTTGGCGAGTAATAAACGCAGTATCTTTTCCTTATCGCAGCCATCGCGGATGCCTATTGCACTTTCTTCCGTAAGAGGAGACCCTATAAAGAGTATCTTAAGCTTCAGGAAACGGGGAAACCTCTTCTGTAGGGATAATATTACCTGCTTTAGGCGTCCCTGGATGGTCGTGTCAAATGAGAATTCGGTGGTGAAAAAAGGGGCAATACAGGCGATGCGCTTGTTTTCACGGACAACGGCGTAATGCGTGGAGAAAGCCGGCAGTTTAGATTCGTCAAGCGTTTTATAATAGCCGTAATTTTCGATAATGTCAGGAGGAAAGACACTGGCCCATTCCTCGCGCGGTATTTCGCGCACTTCTTTTACAATATCAAACCTTAGATTATCCATAATTTGCACCCGTTCTATTGTAGCATATAAAAAATAGGGACAGATACTATTTTTCTGTTTGTCTAAATTTTTGGAAAAATAGTATCTGTCCCTATTTTTGTCCCTATTCATATGATACAATTTAAGATATGAAACAGAGTTACCCAATCATTTTAGCGCTTTTTTGCTGTGTTTCAAGCGCCTTCGCGGGAGATGAGGCGGAAAATTCTTTCCGCAACGAGGCAGGCGCTTATATAGGCTACGCTCCCGAGACTTATTCAACGGGCTGGGAATACAGTTATGAACATAAGTTTTTCGATAAGTTGCCTGTAACTTTTTCTATCGGCAATGACGTTATGTTCATAACTAAAAAATCACCTGTCAGCCTGCCGGCGCACTTAGTGGTGATCACTACCGATATTGAGACTATGCTGCCTTTATTCGGGCTAAAAGGGGTTTACGTTGGCGCGGGCATAAGCCCTTCTTTTTATTCCGACAACTGGAACTTTGAGGTATCGTCATTCCGCCTGCCGTCCCGGGGCTTCGTGGCTTATCAGCCCGACGACAAATGGACGCTTATAGGAGGCGTTGCCGTATTTCCGCGACTCAAATATCCTGTCTGGCCGATATTCGGCGTTATTTATAAACCCGTAAAGGAACTCACGTTCAATCTTGTTTCCGAAGACCCGAGCATAGTTTACTCACTGAATGACAGGGTGTCTATTTTTGCGGAAGGCAATTATACTTATGACGAATACGAAGTAGACCGCGGCGCCGCAAAAAATGTCATATTAAGATATCAGGACGGTTATGCGGGCGGAGGGGTGGAGTTCAAATTCAGCAAATTTATAAAGGCGGCCATTACAGCCGGCGGTATTTTTGACCGCTCCATGAAATATAGGGACGGCGGCGGCAAGACCGACCTCCGCGGCGGTTTTTATACGGAATTACGCATGGCGTCTGAGTTTTAAAAATTGGGGGAAAATTGGGGTCAGACCCTCGTTATGTTAACTACGATGTTTAGGGTCTGACCCCTTATTTTTTGCGCAGGTAGGTAGGCAGGATTTTCAGGGAATCACGGTATTTGGCTATGGTGCGGCGCTTAATCATGATGCCTTCATCTGCGGCTAGTATCTCCTGAACAGCCTTGTCGCTTAACGGACGAGACTTATCCTCATTTTTCACAAGCATTTCAATCCGCTTCTTTACGCTTATCTTGGAAACCGATTCTCCGTTTGCCTTTTTTACTTTACTACTCAAGAGGCTCTTTAGCGGCATTGCTTTATCGTAGATTTGTATATATTTATTGGAGATCGTGCGATTTATAGTAGAAGGGTGCAGGCTAAGCGCCGCGGCTATGTCATTTATCATCAGGCTTTTCAGGGCATGTCCGCCGTTTTTGAGCGAATCTTTATGGAAATTCAGTATATAATCAGCTACTTTGCACATAGTCTCTTCGCGCCGTTTCAGGCCGTCAACCAGATGCTTGGCCGCCTCCACATTTTCCTTCATGAACTCACGCGCTTTAGGGTCTTTCACGACACTAAGCTTATCTTCGTAGGGATTATAAATCCTTAAACTGGGCATCCATTCGCGGTTTAATTCTATGCGCACTTTTTTGCCTTTGAAACTTACTACTAAATCTGGGTTGATCCACTGCGCCTTGTCGCTCAGCAGGTTGCCTGCGGGGCGGGGATTGAGTTTCTTTATGGAGGCAATAGCGGCGTCTACTTTTTCTTTATCGATTTTCAGGGCTTTTGCTATTTTGTCCGCATTGCTTTTTGCTATTTCTTCAATAAATTCGCTGACTATCCTGTATTCCAGCGAATCTTCTTTATTGATCCTTTTCAGCTGCAACTGAAGGCATTCCTTTATATCCCTGGCACCGATACCGGGCGGATCAAGGCTTTGTATAGTCGAAAGGCAGGCCTCAACCTGCTCTGAAGTAATGGACAGGTCCTGAGCTATTTCCCCGATGTCGGCAGCGATATACCCGTTATCATCCATCTCATATATCAGATATTCCGCTATTTCTATTTCCTTATCGCTTAAATCAAGCAGCCTTACCTGAGAAAGAAGAAGGGCGCGCGGGTCATGCTTTTCGGCAACTGTATCGCCGGCATGTTCAGCCCTGCTCGCTTGCGGCTTTTTTGCGGTAAGCATCTTCTGGAGGAAGGGGTTCGCCTCTACGGCGGTATCAACGTATTCGTTCAGGTCCTTAGTGGACATGCCGAGCAGTTGGAGGGAATGCCTTATCTGGGGAGTGAGGGCCATTCTTTGGGAAAATTTTTGCTGGTGTCCGAATTTGTGTTTCATGAGCGTATTCTACGCGTTAAAGCAACAAAAAGCAACAAAAATCTTTGTTTTTCTATTTCTCAACACTCTGTCCATAGTATTGGACACTTTTGGCGTTTCGGATCTATTTTTGTGCTCATGATAAGTTGGCACGAATAATGCTTGAGTATGAATATGTATGTTCATATATACATGTCATAGTAATTCATAGACACATTTTACGCGGTACGCCGTACGCAGTACGCCGTACGAGAATAGGAAAGGGCTAATGATGGAAAAACGACTGACAATCACGGAAGTAGCAAAGACAGTCGGCGTTACTCCCCGCACCATTATGCGGTGGGAGAAGGCCGGCAAGATCAAAAAACAGAAAAGGGACTGGCGCGGATGGCGGTTCTATTCGCCTGGGGACATGGAGGAGATACGGCAGTTTGTAGAGACCTCCTACGAGTATGACGGCGAAAACGGCTTATTGGTGAGCGCGGCAAAGCGCATCATCATAGTAGCTATTACATCGGTATCGCTGCTTTCCTATATTATGTGCGGGGTGTCTTATGGCGAAGCCGCTACCAATTTTGCGCCAAATACGCCGAAAAAAGCGATAGTGGAGACCCCCTCAAGCGTTGATATAAATCTGAATGCGCTTCCTACGATCGTACCGCCTCCGATAACTGTTACGGAAGACGTAAAATACACCCTTGGACCCAATGATGTTGTGGCGATTGAAGTGCGGCGCCACCCTGAGTTTGCCGGGCAGTATACCGTGAATTCGGAAGGCAAGATAGAATATAAGTTCGTAGGGGATGTAATGGTTACCGGCCTTACCAAATTGCAGCTAAAAGACCGTTTAGCGGAAATACTCGGCGAATACATAATATCACCAGAGATAGACGTTAGCATCGTGGCGTATATGAGCAAGGTGTATTATGTCGTAGGAGATGTGAATAATCCGGGTAAATTTTATATGAGAGGGAATAACGTTAATGTCCGTGAGGCGCTTGTTCAGTCAGGACTTCCTACTCAGGCGGCCGCGATGAGGAGATCTCGTCTGATTACCCCAAATATTAATGGAAGAAAAAATTATAAGGATGTTGATGTTTATAGCTTATTATATGAAGGTAACCTTAAGCAGAACTTGGAAATGAATCCCGGCGATGTGCTTTACGTCCCTGCAACGGTTATCGCAAAGATGATACGCGTTATATCGCCTGTTACCGACTTTACAGCTCAAACAACAGGAACCGCAGTCGGTGCCGCCTCTAACGCTATGATATTCATGCCGTAATAAAATACCCGGCCTGATAGGATAGGCCGGTATTTCGCTTCTGCGAAAGGAGAATAAAATGAACTCACAAGCAATACTAGAAAAGAAACCAATAGATTACCTGAAGATGATTTTCAGGCGCAAATGGCTGCTGATTATTCCCATAGTCATAGGCATCGTCGGGGGGATTATAGCTGGGAACCTGCTCCCTAAAATGTACAGCGCTTCAACGCTCATACTTGTAGAGGAAGGCAGAATAATAAATCCGCTAATACAGGGGCTGGCAGTTTCTACGAGTACCGCGCAGCGCTTGGCAGTTCTAAGGGAACAGATACTCGGATGGGATAGGATAAATCAGCTGATATCTACGCTTGGCCTTGCCAAGGATGTGAAATCACAGTGGCAATTTGAACAAGTGGTCAAAGGATTAAGAAAGAATATACTCGTCAAGCTCCGCGGTCAGAACATAATAAGTATTTCATACGAAGGAAATAGTCCTGCCGAGTCGCAGAATATAGTTAAGACAATAACCGATATCTTCATAGCCGAGAACCTGAAACAGCAGAACAGTGAAACCGACAACGCTATAACATTTATAAATGACCAGCTGGAGTTGTATCAGAAAAAAGTGAAACAGTCGGACATTGCCGCCATGGAAGACCAGTTGACCAAGCTTCTTGTAGACTCGACAGAAAAACATCCGATGGTCATAGAATTACGGCATAAGATATCTGCGGCGAATGATGAGCTAGCAAAAGGAAACTATACTGTAAACGCTGCTGCAGTCGCAGGTTCTGATGCGGAATTAAAGTCGCTAAGGGATGAATTAAGCCAAATGAAACAGGAATTGGCTACTTCCGATCTCAGCAAGGATAACGGAGGCGAAAACAGGGCTAAGCTAAATTCAGCGACCAACGATAAGCTTTATAAACTGCTTCTGCTCGATAAAGTCGACCAAGTAGCGGCAAGGGATACGAATGTAAACCAGAAGCTATACAATACTTTGTTGGAGCGCCTGGAGACAGCCAAGATCACCCAGCGGCTTGAGGCCTCAAAAGAAGGTACTCGATATACGATACTGGATCCTGCACGTCTTCCGCTTAAGCCAACGAAGCCGAATAAACTGCTTGTTATGTTTCTGGGGATATTCTTCGGTGGGTGCGTTGGTATGGGTCTTGTATTTGCAACGGAGCTGCTTGACCATTCATTCATAGGTATTGATGAAGCGCAGGCGTATCTGGAATTGCCTGTTTTGGGCGCTATATCGAAAATTATTACTTCAGCTGATCTAAAAGCGCAGGAAATGCGCCGGGCGAAGATCACCGCCGTTTCTATAGCGACAGGCGTAGTATTGCTGATTGTGATTATATTTAATGTAATTCTGGGAAGCTAATAAAAGGAGTAGCCATGTACGAAAAATATTACGGCTTCAAAGAAAAACCTTTTAACCTGACTCCGGATTCTAAATTCTTCTTCGCGAGCGCGAAGCACGAAGAGGCGCTTAACTGCCTTCTTCTCGCTATCAGCGAAAAGAGCGGATTCGTAGTCATCACAGGCGAAATCGGCTCAGGCAAGACGACCGTTTGCCGTTCCCTGATAAACAGGCTGGACCCCACGACCAAAGTCGCGCTCGTGCTTAACACACATCTGGGCAAGAAAGAGCTTTTGACAACACTACTTGAGGACCTCGGCATAGAGTATAAATCTACGTCCAAGACGCACCTTATATCCGCGCTTAATAAGTATCTGATAAAGCAGGCATCTAACGATGTCAATGTAGTCCTTATTATAGATGAAGCGCAAAATCTCACCCCCAGCGTCATAGAAGAAGTGAGGATGCTTTCAAACTTTGAGACGGAAAAGGAAAAACTGCTGCAGATAGTCCTCATAGGCCAGCCTGAGTTAAGGAAGAAGATATCGCTTCCGCAGCTGGAGCAGTTTAGACAGCGCATTGTTTTGCATTATCACCTTGAGGCGCTGGATTTAACAGAGACCGAAGAATACATCACGCATCGTCTTACCAAGGCGGGAGCTCAGGATACTGACATCTTTACACCTGAGGCGGTAGG
The DNA here is from genome assembly GCA_964365575.1 of uncultured Planctomycetia bacterium. Classification (GTDB taxonomy): domain Bacteria; phylum Omnitrophota; class Gorgyraeia; order JAHIPI01; family JAHIPI01; genus CAYIQH01. The sequence goes on from CAYIQH010000004.1 coordinate 13,336, forward strand.
AGAGATATACAAATATTCAAAAGGCATACCGCGCCTTATAAACGTGGTCTGTCACAACGCGCTCATCAGCGGCCTTGTTTACGAGACGCGCAGCATAACCCGCGAAATCGCGGCAGAAGCCATAAACGAGGCATTAAACGGAATAAGCTACAAGATAGGAGAATTGGCATGGGTAAAATAACAGAAGCACTGAAGCGAGTAACCGACGACCGCATAGCACGTATACAGAAAAAACCTGAAATCCAATACGTCGTGAAAAAAGTGGAAAACACAAAGATAGAGGAGCATATCGTCTCTTTCCATGATCCGTCTTCGCCGATAGGCGAGCAATATAAGATACTGCGCACTAACATTCAATCGCTCAACAAGACCAAAAACTACAAGACGTTCCTGATTACAAGCTCGATCAACGGCGAAGGTAAGACTGTGACTGCGGTAAACCTCGCGATGTCAATGGCGCACGACATGAACAACAAATCCGTGCTTCTGATAGACGCCGACATGCGCAAATGTAGAATAGCAAGATACTTAGGTATTAACCCGCATCCGGGTTTAGCCGAGATATTAAAGGGAGAGATAGAAGTGGACTCTACGTTTGTGAGCCCCGATGTACCTAATCTTACGATTTTACCTTCAGGTAAGTCACCGAGAAACCCGGCCGAGCTATTGGGTTCTAAAAAGATGGAAAATCTTATCGCATCTTTAAAGACAAGATTTGACTATATATTCATCGACGCGCCGCCGGTCATGCCGGTGACAGATGCCTGCTCCATCGCCCATCTTGCTGATGGCGTTGTATTAGTCATCCAGGCAGGCAGGACCCAGCGTGAAGTCATAGAGCACACAGAAAGCCGCCTTCATCAGGCACAGGCAAGGATGTTGGGCTATGTAGTGACTAAGGTTGAATTCCATCTTCCTCAGTATCTCTATCGCTATGTCCATGAATATGGCAATTACGCCTATCAAGCTGAGAGTGTTGCAAAATAATCCTTGCCTATGAAGCGGTTTTACAGTATAATCGCCTCATATATTGAAGCGATTAATAGCTCTAATCGCTTCAGAAAGGCAGGGGGTAGGATATATGAAATATATTTGGGAGCATAAAAACTGGTTTGATTTTAAGTATAACGAGTCTCGCTTACTTGAGCCTTTGGGCCGCCTTAGAGTGCTGCAAGGGAAGCTATTGGGCCGCGTAGCATCGCTTGACATTAAGCTTGAAACCGAAGCTCAGGCCGATGTTCTTGTTGAGGAAGCTGTCCGGACAGCAGAAATAGAGGGGCAGAAACTTAATCGTGACTTAGTCAGGTCGTCTGTGGCTGTTAAGCTTGGCCTGCCTGCGGGGGTCGGCGCGCACGACAGGAATATTGACGGCTTGGTTAGCGTTCTATTGGACGCCGTGCGTTTTCATGATAAACCGTTAACACTGGAACGGCTTAATGGCTGGCAAGCGGCGTTGTTCTCTGCGGGTTATTCAGGCTTAAGAAAGATTAGAACCGGAAAGCTGCGGGGTAACGAGCCGATGCAAATAGTATCAGGGCCGATCGGCAAAGAAAAAGTTCATTTTGAGGCATTGCCAAAGGAACGTCTTGACGAAGAGATGCGGCTTTTTCTAAAATGGTGGAATTTTTCATCGGGCTGTACGGACGGCATATTGCGCGCGGCGGCAGCCCATTTACGTTTTGTAACGATTCATCCTTATGAGGATGGCAACGGACGATTGGCGCGGGCGTTAACCGATATGGCTTTGGCTCATGACGAAAAATTAAAAGTCAGGTTTTACAGTGTTTCTTCCGAGATCATGCGCACCAGAAAAGAGTATTATAAAATCCTTGAGGATGTGCAGAGATGCCGGGCTGATGTGGTCGAGTGGTATTTATGGTTTATTCAATGTGTCACTGCGTCCATTGAGCATTCGCAGGATATCATTGCTAATGTGCTCGCGCGAGTTGATTTCTGGAATCAACATGCTCAAACCCAGCTTAATGAGCGCCAGAAAAAAATCGTAAACCGTATTTTAGAAGCGGGGCCGGGGAATTTTACCGGCGGCCTGACAACGCGTAAATATGTGAGCATCACAAGAGCGAGCCGCGCGACCGCATTTCGTGAAATAGCGGATATGCTTAGTAAAAAAGTCCTGCGCAAGCTGCCGGGTAAAGGCCGCAGTGTTCGTTATGACCTCGTCTGGCCGCAGAATGGTAGCATGGTTTGAAGCAATTACCCAATGCTCAATACTCAAACACGGAGGTTCTAGATGAAATTCTTAGTAACAGGCGGTGCCGGCTTCATCGGCTCCCATATAGTTGAAAGATTATTAAAAGAAGGCCACTTTGTTCGTGTCCTGGATAACTTCTCAAGTGGAAAGGAATCTAATTTAAGTTCCACCTACAACCTACCACCTACTACCTACAACCTTATTCGAGGCGATATCCGCGACTCTGCCACTTGCCTAAAGGCCTGCACCGGTATGGACTACGTCCTGCACCAGGCCGCGCTCCGCAGCGTGCCCAAGTCAATGACCATGCCCCATGAGTATAACGCAGTCAATATAGACGGTACGCTCAATATCCTTGAAGCAGCGCTGAAATCAAAGGTCAAGAGGGTGGTTATGGCGTCCTCAAGCTCGGTCTATGGGGACGTAACTAAATTCCCCGAAAAAGAAACAGATATGCCGCTGCTCATTTCACCTTATGCGCTGACAAAGCTGGCAGGGGAGTACTATAGCAGAGTCTTCAGCGAAAACTATGGCCTCGAAACCGTAAACCTGCGTTATTTTAACGTCTTTGGCCCCAAGCAGGCGCTGGATGATGAATATGCCGTAGTCATACCCAAATTTATACATTGCATACTTAACAACGAACAACCGCCAATTTTCGGCACCGGCAAGCAATCCCGCGATTTTACCTATATCGACAACGTCGTAGATGCTAATCTTTTAGCGGCAACAAAGGGGACTGTCCCTAGCAACTCAACGGGGGACTGTCCCCGACGTACCTTCTGCGAAGTATTCAACGTCGCCTGCGGCAGCGATAATTCTGTTTTAAACTTAGTGGACACCCTGAACAAAATCATGGACAAGAATGTCAAGCCTAAATTGGGTCCAATTCGCCAGGGGGACGTTTTTAGAACCCAGGCAGATATCTCTAAGATCCAATCAGTGCTCGGCTTCAAGCCGAAAGTCAATTTCGAAGAAGGCCTTCGCAGGACGGTAGCATGGTTTAAGGAAAATAATGGGAAAAACGTATCAGTTACTCAAACAAATAGAGCTGGAAAGGCTTAGCAAGGACACGGTACTCAAGGCTCCGGCAAGGGGAAATTTTGCGATCACAACATTCGCCGTAACCGCCGCAGCAGTGCTATTGGTGCTCAATGTAAGCCTGTTATTCATGCTGAAGCGCCATGCCTCCGAAAGCATAGCCGCATCCGCGAGGTTGGAGGCTATTGAAAAATCGCTAAGTATCGCCGCCAAGAATGACAAGACGCTCGCATCTGTCATAAAAGAAATGGATGTGAGGGTAAAGAACACCGAGATAAAAGCAGGCAAGCTTGAGGGCCAGATCGGCGTCCAGGCCACCGCCATTCGTAACTTTGACAAGGTGAAGGATAGAATTAGCAGCATAGAGCAGGATGTTGCAAATTTGAAAAGTAAGCCATAAATACTGTCATTGCGACTCCCGCCAGAGGCGGGCGAAGCAATCTCATGTGATAGTTTTTGAAATATATTGAAAGAAAATCCCTTCTCGAGCGTATATATATGTAAAGGGAGAGTAAAAATATATGAAAAATAGAAAAGACGCAAATGTAGACGCCAAAAAAGGCGAAATTGTTATTTATAAGGCAAAAAGCGGTAATGTCCGCCTGGATGTTAGGCTTGAAAAGGAAACAGTCTGGTTAAATCAGTTTCAAATGGCAAAGCTTTTTGGTAAAACCATACCCACTATAAATGAGCATTTAAGGAATATTTATCATGAGGGTGAGCTAAAGAGAAATTCAACTATTAGGAAATTCCGAATAGTTCAAATTGAGGGCACAAGACGGATAGAGCGCGATGTTGATTTCTATGATTTAGATGTTATTATTTCCGTGGGATATAGGGTAAAGTCAAAGATAGGCACCCAATTTCGTATTTGGGCTACAAGCATTTTGAAAAACTATATGATAAGGGGATATGCGATAAATCGGAAAAGACTTCATGAGAAGGAAAGTACGCTAAAAGACTTACGGGAGACAATAGCCTTTATCAGCGGCAAAGCTGTCCATCCTCAATTGACTGGCAAGGGGGACGAACTCCTAAAGTTGCTGAACGAGTACGCGAATGCACTTACCATTCTTAATAAATATGATAACAAGTCTCTTTCTGTTGCCGGTCGGAAGCCACCCACGTTTATTTTGACATATGAGCATGCGCACAGCAGCATTAATGATATTAAGTCGCGACTTCGCGAAAAAGGAGAGGCGGGCGAGTTGTTTGGCCAAGAGGCATCGCATAAGTTCAAGAGTATTATCGGCGCTCTTTATCAGACATTTGATAGCAAGGATCTCTATCGGAGTATAGAGGAGAAGGCGGCGAACTTGTTATATCTTACCATCAAAGACCATCCTTTTTCGGATGGGAATAAGAGGATTGCATCGCTTCTTTTTATCTACTATCTTGAGATGAATGGATATTTACGCAAAATCAATGGCGAACGCAAGATCAATGATAATGCAATTGTCGCTCTTTCTCTGCTTATCGCATCAAGCGATCCGCGAGAGAAAGATATGATGATAAAGATAATCACGAATTTGCTAAAAAATTAAAAGGAGCACAAAGTGAATATATGCGTCGTAGGCTCAGGATACGTAGGATTGGTTACCGGCACGTGCCTAGCCGATTTCGGGCACAATGTCGTATGTGTCGATGCCAATGAAAAGAAGATAGAAGGCCTGAAAAAAGGCACTATGCCGATTTATGAACTAGGTCTTGAAGAATTGGTTCGGAGAAATGCCAAAGAAAACAGGCTTGCTTTTACTATCGACCTTAAAAAGGGCGTCCAAGCTTCATTAGCTATTTTTATCGCTGTTAATACGCCGAACAAAGAAGACGGTTCGCCGGATTTATCTCATGTGGAAGCGGTGATTAGTGAAGTAGCTAAATATATGGATGGCTATAAAGTTATTGTCATGAAAAGCACCGTCCCTGTCGGCACCTGCGCTAAAGTCCGCTTGACTGTAGAAAAAGTTCTCAACGATAAGGTTTCTTTTGAACATTTAGCTAAGAACCCCGATGCCGATTGCTATTTACCGTCATTTGACGTGGTGTCAAATCCGGAATTCCTGCGGGAAGGTTCGGCCATAGAAGATTTTATGCGTCCAAATAGAATCGTCATAGGCTCATCAAGCGACGAAGCCACAGCCATTATGAAAGATATATACAGGCCTCTCTATTTAATAGAAACGCCAATGGTGATTACGACTCTTGAATCGGCAGAATTGATAAAATATGCCGCAAACGCGTTTCTCGCTACCAAAATATCGTTTATCAATGAAATGGCGCACATCTGCGAAAAGGTGGGAGCCGATGTAAACATGATTGCAAAGGGAATCGGGCTTGACCATAGGATCGGCTCAAAGTTCCTTCACGCGAGTCCCGGCTACGGCGGATCATGTTTTCCTAAAGATACTGTCGCCTTAGTTGATATAGCCAGGAACGCCGGCTATGACATAAAAATCGTAAAAGCCACCATAGAAGTGAATGAAAACCAGAAGAGGTGGATGATAGATAAAATTAAGGCAGCGGTGGGAGATGTTACCGGCAAGACAATAGGCATCCTCGGCCTTGCATTTAAGCCCAATACCGATGATATGAGAGAAGCGGCATCAATAACCATAATTAACGGCCTTAAAGCCGCAGGCGCCAGGATAAAGGCATTTGACCCTGTTGCAATGGAAGAGGCGAAGAAGCTCCTTAAGGACATCGAATACTGTAAAGATTCATATGAAGTAGCAAGGGGCAGCGATGCCTTAGTAATAGTTACGGAATGGAACGAATTCCGCCAACTGGATCTAGGCAAGATCAAGGAATTTCTGAAGTCGCCGGTTATTATCGATACGCGCAATATCTATGAGCCGGAGCGTATGAAGCGTCTCGGCTTTACTTACGAGTGCGTAGGGCGTAAAGTGCCTCGCCCCGTCATTGCGGGCGAAGCAGTCTCGTTAACTAGTCGATTCTCTAGTTGACATTATACAACGTATGATATATACTATTATTGTACGATAGGACGGATGATAATAGCACCCAAACCGATCGGATGGTTTGGTGCGAGCTTGTGCTCAGGAGGTAAATATGGATAAAGATGAAATAGTTGGAACGCTTCTTTTGTGGAATTTCTGGGAAAAAGAAATCGCAACCGGTATCCCGCGGCAAGGCTATTTGGAGCGAATAAATAAGTTTTTACCCACAGATGAAGTTGTGGCGTTGACAGGAGTGAGGCGCTGCGGTAAAAGCACGATTCTCCTGCAGGCCTTAGCTGAATTATTTAAGGCTAAGGTTCCAAGGGCAAACACGCTTTATGTTAATTTTGAGGATTCTAAATTTTACAATTCCTTGAATATTGATTTACTGGATAATATCTGGCAGGCGTATATTGATTATCTTAAGCCTAAAGGCAAGGTGTACCTGGTTTTAGACGAAGTTCAAAAGGTTAAGGGTTGGGAGCATTGGGTAAGATCAAAATATGACCGTAAGGAGAACGTGAAGATTTTTATTACCGGTTCTAATTCCGAACTTCTTTCTCCTGAATTTGCCACTGTTCTTACCGGCAGGCATTTGCAATTGCCGGTTATGCCGTTAAATTTCAGAGAGTTCCTGCAATTCAAGGGCATGGATGTGGAATCAAACAAGCTTTGGAATGTAAAAAATAAAACCAAATTGCTTAATTTTAGCCTGGAATATCTCGTAACCGGTGGTTTTCCCAAAGTAGTGCTTACCGAAGATGAATCGCTAAGAAAAGAGCTTTTATCGCAGTATTTTAGCGATATCCTTACCAAAGATATCGTAGAAAGATACAAAGTAAAGGATGTAAGCAAGCTTAGGAATTTAGCTTTATTTTACAGCACTAATTTTACCCGTAGCTATAGTTTTAATAAGGTAAAAAAAGTTGCGGATTTTTCTCTTTCTTTGGATTCTGTACACAGGTTCTCGCATTATATGGAAAGCGCGTTCTTAATCTCTTTCCTCCAGCGTTTTTCCTATTCAATTAAGAACCAAATGCGCGCGCAACGCAAAGTTTACCTCGTAGATAATGGAATACATAACGCGGTCGCCTTTAAATTTTCTGAAGATAAAGGCAAGTTACTGGAAAACGCGGTTTATCAGCACTTAAGAAGCGCCAATAGAGAAGTTTATTATTATTCGGAGAATAAGGAAGTGGATTTTGTCTGTAAGCAAGGGCTAAAGATTAAAGAATTGTATAATGTATGTTATAGCATTGAAGATAAAGAAACGCTTTTAAGGGAAACCGCCGCGCTTATCGAAGGGATGAAGTATTTTAAACTAAAGGAATCTAATATAATCATCGCCGAAGGGCGCAGGAGGCAGATAACAGAACAAGGTTTCACTATTTCAATTGTGCCTTTTTATGAATGGGCACTGTCTTAAATAACAGGTATAGAGAAAAGCAGAGGGGGCGAAGAACCTCGTCATTGCGGGTAGCTTCCGAAGGGAGCGACGAAGCGACCGAGGACGAAATGTCCGAGGAAGCGCCGAGCCCCCCGTGGCGAGGCCAATCTCGTTAACAAAGAACAAAGTGACGTGTCCCAAAGTGAGACTGTCCCCGAAATACACTAATTTGAGAAACAAGACAAATATGTTTTGAAACTTAGGTACAACTAAACTATAATACATACTATGACAAATAAAATATATAATTCCTTAGAGCTAAGAGAGATATTTCATATCGAGTTTCTTCGATGGTTCGGCAGAAGGACAAGGCCGGAGCGTTATGCGGTCAAAGGAGGCGTGAACCTGCGCTTTTTCTTCAAAAGTTTCCGCTATTCCGAAGATATGGATATTGATGTCAGCGGTTTAAGTGTAAGCAAGCTTCAAGACGAGGTAATAGGCGTAATTAATAACAGCTCGTTCAGCAATAACCTTAAATCTTTTGGGGTAGTTAAGGTGGTGCCGCCCAATATGCTTAAAGCGAAACAAACCGAAACAACCCAGCGTTTTAAAATTCATCTGATAACTGCCGCAGGGGAGGACCTTTTTACGAAGATTGAGTTTTCAAGAAGAGGGCTCCAAGGCGGCATACTTGTTCAAACGATATCTGATACGGTATTGCGTGCTTATAAATTGACACCGCTTATGGCGCCGCATTATGGCATCTCTTCAGCCGTTTCGCAGAAGATCATGGCTCTGGCCTCGCGGTCAAGCATCCAGGCGCGTGATATTTTCGATATTTATATATTAAGCTCACAGTGTGACCCTGCCGGATCCGATCGAATTGATGTTGATGACGCGAAAGTAAAAAAGGCGCACGATAATATATTTGAAGTAAGTTTTGAGCAATTCCGTGATACAGTCAGCGCCTATCTCGCGCCGGACGATCAGGCAGCCTACGATTCGCGGGCCGCATGGGATGAGCTTAAGCTAAAGACGGCGCGCTTTTTAGAAAGCTTGAGGAATAAAAATGCCAAAATATGATGTGCTTAAAGCCATAAAACAGCTGAATAGCCCTGTATTTACAACCTATGATATAACAGCCGGCTCAGGAAAGTCGGGGTCGGCGGTGACTCAGGCGCTCAATTATCTCGCAAGGCAGGGGCTGATCAGGAAAATATACCGCGGAATCTGGATTGAAGAAGGAAGCAAGAACATAAGTCAATATACTGTTATTCCTTTTCTATTTCCCCGCCAAAGAGCGTATGTTTCATTTATAAGCGCGTTACACCTTTATGGAATAATAGAGCAGATCCCGCAGGTCATTACATTGGCTTCTACATCTCATACAAAGATTGTGCGCACGAAGCTCGGGGCGTTTTCAGTTCATCAGATATCGCCCGGGTTTTTTGACGGATTTGACTGGTATCAGGGCAAAGGCAGTTTTCTAATAGCAGAGCCGGAGAAAGCCCTCGTAGATGCGCTATATTTATCGGCGCACAAGAAGAAACAATTCCGTCATTTTCCGGAACTGCGTTTTCCTAAGACGTTTAGCTTCAAGAAAGTAAAGGCGTGGATTGGCCTTATACCGAGCGGTAAGACGCGTTGTAATGTGGAGTCTAAACTGAAAGAGATAATGAAGCAGCGCTAAGCGCCCGTCATTGCGGCCGAGGACGAAATGCGCGAGGCCGAGCGAAGCAATCTCAAAGCATGAAGATAGAAAATTGAGAATGGAAAATAGAGCATAAAGGATAGACAAAAATGCCCATACAAAAATGCAAAGACCTAGACGTGTATAACTTGTCATTCGATTTGGCTATGAATGTATTCAATGAAACTAAGTTATTTCCGAAGGAAGAATTGTATTCACTTGTAGATCAAATGAGGCGGTCTTCAAGATCTATCCCTGCTAATATCAGGGAGGGCTTTGCAAAGCGCAAATACCCTGATGTTTTTACGCGTCATCTAAACGATGCTCTGGGCTCGGTCGAGGAAACACTTACATGGGTAGAGTTTGCGCACAAATGCGGCTATATATCGAAAGATAAACAACTAAAATTTGATGAGCAATATCAACAGATAGGTGCAATGTTGTTTAAGCTGATGCAGAATTGGAAGAAATTTTAGTCCATTTTCAATTGTCTGTCTTCCATTTTCCATCTTCAAACGTGTTTATAGGCTAAAAATGACCACTCTAAAGAAACAGACAGTTTCCGGCATAAAATGGACATTTGCCGCGAGCATAGCCCAAAGGGCATTTGAGCATAGCGGAATGCTTTATTGGAGGCTTTGATTGACAACACTAAAAAAGCAAACAGTTTCCGGCATAAAATGGACATTTGCGGGAAGTATTGCCCAGAGGGCATTGTCGTTCGCCGCAACCGTTATTTTAGCGCGCATATTAAGCCCATCGGATTTTGGCTTATTTGCGCTTGCCTTTGTAATGATAGACGGTTTTAGCATTTTTAAAAGCCTGGGCTTTGACTCTGCACTCGTGAGAAGGAAAGATGATATAGACAAGGCCGCCAATACTGCATTTTTTTTAATCCCTGCCATGGGTATAATATTATTTATTATTTTATTCTTTATAGCACCTATAGGCGCAAAGTTTCTCAACAATCCTTCCGTTACTAACATTATCAGGGCACTGG
>CAYIQH010000005.1:0-23264 GCA_964365575.1 uncultured Planctomycetia bacterium
CTATAATCCAGAGAATTCACCAAATTCATTCGACTGTTATCGTATCATCTCCTTTTTAACCGTACCTGCCCGTAATATAGTCTTCGGTTCGTTTATCCCGCGGCTTGGTAAATATATCTTCTGTTCTGCCGAATTCTATAAGTTCTCCCAAAAGCATGAATCCTGTTTCACCGGAAACACGCGCTGCCTGCTGCATATTGTGCGTCACTATTATTATAGTATAATTATTCTTTAGTTCACGCATTAATTCTTCTATCCTTGCCGTTCCCTGGGGGTCAAGCGCTGAACACGGTTCATCCATAAGAAGCACGTCGGGCTTCATGGCAACAAGCCGCGCAATGCAAAGCCGCTGCTTCTGTTCCAATGATAAATCGAGAGCAGACTTACTAAGCCTGTCTTTCAAATCGCCCCACAGCATGACCTGTTCAAGGCTTTTTTCGACTATTTCATCCAGCGCGTATCTGTTTGCCAGGCCGTGTATTTTAAGGCCGAATGCTATATTCTCGTATATAGACAAAGGGAACGGATTCGGCCTCTGAAAGACCATGCCGACTTTTTTACGTAGAGAGACCAGATCTGTGTCATTTTTCAGAATGTTTTCGTCGTCTATCATGATCTCGCCCGAAGTACGCACGCCCTCTATCAGGTCATTCATACGGTTAAAGGTGCGCAGCAGAGTTGATTTGCCGCACCCTGACGGCCCGATAATCGCAGTAATGCGCTTTTCGCCGAAAGAGACACTCACGTCCTTCAGCGCCTGAAAATCGCCGTACCATAAGTTTAATTTGCCAGCCCTTATATTTCCCATTATCCGAATTTCCCGCTGATATAACCGTCTGTCCGGCTGTCGGACGGAGCGGTAAATATCCTGTCTGTTTTATCCAGTTCTACAAGTTCGCCGCTTAAAAAAAACGCTGTCCTGTCTCCTACGCGGGCAGCCTGCTTTACGTTGTTTGTCACAAGGACCAGGGTATACTTTTCCTTAAGCTTCAGCATCGCTTCTTCTACCTTGCCCGTTGAGATGGGATCAAGCCCCGAACACGGCTCGTCAAATAATATAACATCAGGCCCCACAGCCAGAGTCCTCGCTATGCAGAGGCGCTGCTGCTGGCCGCCGGATAGCTTAAAGGCAGACACATTAAGCCTGTCTTTTACTTCATCCCAGAGATACGCCGATTTCAGCGCGTCTTCCGTTATTTCTTCCAGTTTTTTTCTGCTGGTTATACCGTGCATCCTTGCGCCGTATGCGATGTTCTCAAATATCGATAAAGGAAGCGGCAGAGGAAGCGCAAAAACCATCCCTACTTTTTTACGTAATACTTCAACATCCATCCTGATAATATCTTTGTTATCAAACGCAACTCTGCCCTTCATCCTGAAATTCAGCTCAAGATCATTAAGGCGGTTCAGCATCCTTAGAAACGTCGTCTTGCCGCTTGAAGCCGGCCCTATGACACTCAGAATCTCATTGGCATAGATTTCCATATCCAATTCCTTCAGCGCGTGCACTGAGCCGAACCAGATATTCAAATTCTCAATAGCGAATTTCACCATTTTTTCTTTTTCCTGAAGTGGTAGCGGATAATTATTGCCACCAGGTTCATAAACAGGACCAGTACCAATAAAACCAAAGCTGTGCCGTACCTGATTTTTTCGTCAACATTAGGCACCTGCGTTGAAATAACATAAAGATGATATGGTAATGCCATTGCCTGATCGAATACAGAATTCGGCAGTCGCGGCAGATAGAATGCCGCTACGGTAAAAAGAATGGGCGCGGTCTCGCCCGCCGCCCTTCCCAGGCCGAGAATAGTCCCTGTCAATATACCGGGTACCGCGTTGGGCAGGACTATATGCCTTATCGTCTGCCACTTGCTTACCCCCAATGACAAACTTACTTCGCGGAATGAATGAGGGACGCTTTCCAGCGCTTCGCGCGACGTCGTTATAATAATCGGCAGTATCATAATTCCCAGGGTGAGTGAGCCGGACAAAATTGAGGCTCCGAATTTGAAAAAAATTACGAAAAGCGCAAGGCCAAAAAGACCGTAGACTACCGAAGGTACACCCGCTAAATTTACAATCGCGAGTTTAATCGTACGAGTCATAAAATTGTCTCTGGCGTATTCGCTTAGGTAAATTGCGGCAAGAAGCCCTATGGGCAGAGCGAAAAGTATCGCACCCGAGACCAGATAGAAAGTCCCTACTATGGCCGGAAATATACCCCCCGCGCGCATACCCTGCCTGGGCATATCAGTCAAAAACTGCCATGTTATCGCGCCGATGCCTTTTTGTATGATAATGACGACGATCATCCCGACGGGCACGACGATAAACAGTGTCGCTAAAAACAGAAAGAAAAATGCTATTTTTTCATCCCTTTTCGGATTTTTTTTCATCCTTCGACGCACTCCTCATTTCATTCGTCGCTTGCTCAGGATGACCCTGAGCAAAGTCGAATGGGTCATTATTTTCTCTTATGCAAAAATACGTCCGCTGTTACATTAATTGCGAAACTTATCACAAATAAAACTATGCCTATAGCAAATAAGGCAAAATAGTGCTCGCTTCCTACGACCGCCTCACCCATTTCTGCGGCAATCGTTGCGGTCAAAGTTCTGACGGGCTGTAGAATACTGTGCGGTATAATCGCAGAATTGCCTGTAATCATCATGACTGCCATAGTCTCGCCGATGACCCTGCCGATCCCTAGCATTACAGCGGCCAGAATGCCGGACGACGCTGCAGGCAGCATTACGCGCCAAATAGCCTGCCATCGGGTCGCGCCTAACGCCAGCGCCCCTTCTTTATAGGTTTTAGGCACGGAATAAAGCGCGTCTTCCGCGATTGATACGATTGTAGGCATCGCCATAAATGCAAGCATTACGGAACCGGATAACGCGGTAAGGCCCGTAGGAATATTAAAAATGGTCTTCACCCACGGCACTAAAGTTACCATGCCGATAAAACCGAGAACAACGCTTGGGATAGCAGCCAGAAGTTCTATCCCGGCTTTCAGTATTTCTTTTAATTTAAAGGGCGCAACTTCCGCTATATAAATAGCGCAGCCTACGCCTATCGGTATGGAAATTACTGCGGCACCCAGTGTGACTAATATAGAGCCCAGAATTAACGGTAAAATTCCGAGGTCCGGCGGCTCTGAAATAGGATACCATTTGCTACCCAGCAGAAACTGCCCCGGCGTGATGATTTTAAACAGCGCCAGCCCCTCTCTAAGAAGAAATAAAAATATGATGACAACAAAAAAGATGGAGGCCAGTCCGCACAATAAAATCAGTTTTTCGATAAGAAATTCTCTGAATTTTCTCATTTAGTCAGCGGTACAAAATCCGTTTTAACCACTATATCCTGTCCTTCTTTGGACAGCGTAAAATCCACAAATTTTTTAACCATTCCGCCGGGCTCGCCGTTTGTGTATAAAAATAGCGGCCTTGATATAGGATAACTGCCGCTTATCACATTATCTGTTGTAGGGGTGACATATTCGGAATTTGCGTCTTTGCCGACTAAAATCGCCTTTTGCTTATTAGAGATATAACCCATACCGTAATATCCGATCGCGGCAGAGTTGGCGGCCACTTCATCCGCAATCGCCTGCGAAGAAGGCAGCATCAGCGCTGACGGTGCAAATTCTTCTTTAGAATTGGGGTCATTATTTCTGAGGACGTGTTCCTTGAAATAAACATGTGTACCGGAATTTACTTCTCTTGAAAGAAGGACTATCTGTTTATCTTCACCGCCTATTTCCTTCCAATTCCTGATCCTGCCGGTAAAAATATCGGCGAGCTGGCCCAGCGTTAATTTGCTGACGGGATTCCTGGGATTTACAACAACCGCAAGCCCGTCAAGCCCCACTTTTATCTCATACGGATTGATATTTTTTGCCTTTGCAAAGCCTATTTCTTTCGTCTTTATATTTCTTGAGCTCATTGTTATATCGCATGTCCCGTTTATGAGGCAGGATATGCCGGTACCTGAGCCGCCGCCGGTAACCGCTATAAAATCACCGGGATTCTCTTCCATAAATTTTTCCGCCCATGCCTGGGACAGGTTTACCATCGTATCAGACCCTTTGATCTGTATCATATTACCGGATGATGCCGCAAATGCCGGCATGCCGAACATAAGCGCAATTAATAGTGCACAAATTTTCTTAAACATCTTCCCCTCCTTTAGAACTTGTAATTTAAGTCACACTGCCACAGGTTCTGCGGCCTGCCCGGCCCTACAATATACTTCGTATTTAGGTAGGTAGTTGCAAACCAAACGTTGTCCATTAAGCCCAACTCAAATCTTACCCTCGGTCCCTTGACGTTAGTACCGCCAAAATACGTATCGAAATCCGGCAGCCAATCGGGCCATGCATCTCTCGCGAGATACTCGTATCGCGACGAAATTTTCCATTGGCCGAATTTTGATACCTTTTGATCTCCGATTTCGATACCTATAAGCCCACCTAGTTTTTCCTCAGCCGGCGGGTTGACAACGCCGCTAGCTAAGATCCCGATATAATGAACGTAATTCTCGAGATACGCTATACCGGAAAATGGCTCCCTGAAACTAAGTGTTCCGTCGAGGACCATGGGCCTGAAGTCATATCTTATCCCGTCTCCTCCGATTCTAAGCGTATTGGTGCCGGCAGACCAGTCCGGTATCTTACCTGTTTCATTAAATATGTCGCAGTAGGTAAAAGCGACTTTCATATCGGCCTTATCAGGTATGAAGTACCAGTCGAAGCCGGGCTGTATCCCTATCATCCACGGATCATCAACATTCACGCCAAGTTCATCAATTACCAACCCGGCCATATTCAGGAATAAGTTAATATTAGGCACAGGATTATAACTTGCCTGCAGGGCTCCGCCTTCGGGATTTATATCAGAATCCCACAGATTATCCGAGGATACCCAAAACGGATTATTCATCTTACCGCCTGTGAGTACGAGCTCCTTAATAGGTGTCCATTTGGCATATGCATAATCTATCCAGACGGGTTTTTTGGCAAACGAATCCTGAAACGTCTGATTGGTTGAGCGCGGATCGCCGTCAGCACCACTCGCAAGACCGAATGCTACGTTCATATTGTCCAAGACCTTAGCGTCTATGCCGGCTCTGAGCCTAAAGCGGAATCTGTTCCTTACCAACCTCTCTCCGTCTCCTGATTTATCTATATCCCTGTGTTCGCCCTGATAACGCAACCGCAAATCTCCTTTAAACTTTAAATTCTGAACCCATTGCGGTACAGCGGGTGCGGCCGGAGGAGGCAGAGCGGCTTCGGCCAGTTCTTCCTTTTTGACTTCCTCTTTTATCTCTGCCACGACCTCTTTTGCTTCGTCTTCGGTAAAAATGCCTTTTTCGACAAGCTTTTTAATTAAAATATCCACTTCTCCCGCCCATGCTGCCTGCGTCATAAATAAAATGAATATAAATCCGAGAGCTATTACTATAAGTGGTACTTTTTTCATACTGTCCTCCTAATTTGAAGTTGTTTACATAGTATTATAATATTGTTATGTCCATGTTAAATCCATGTAAAATCTATGTAAAACAAAAAATCCTCCCTTTAGAGAGAGGATCCAAAGAAATCCGCTTCTTTTTTATATTCTGCTTTTATTTAAGCTTTTCCGGATGGTGCTTCACCATCTTTGCCTGCACCATATAAATCACATCTTCGGCAATATTGGTGGCATGGTCGCATATACGCTCAAGATGCCTGGCGATAAGAAGCAAGGGAACAGCGTGCGAAACTGTCGACGGGTCTTTCGCCATATAGTCATTAATAAGCTCTTTCTGCACAGCGTTGCGCAACTTATCCGCTTCGGCATCAAGCAAAATCACCTTACCCGCTAAAAAGGCATCGCGATTTATAAATGCCTTGATTACGTCTTTTATCATCTGCTGGGCTATCAGCGTAAGTTTGGGTATATCTATCAGCGGCTTAAGCATGGGTTTTGACACGAGCTCCAGGACACGCTGTGCCATATCTACGGCAAGGTCTGCCATGCGTTCCAGGTCCGTGGTAATATTCATAGCCATAGTAATAAATCTGAGGTCTACCGCCATGGGCTGTTGCAGCGCTAATAATTCAAGGCATTCCTCATCGATTTTTAGCTCCCATTCGTCAACGGCTTTATCATCCGCGATTACCTTCTTTGCCGCGTCACCGTCCAGGTTCTTTAAAGACTCTATGGCTTTAAAGACGGCTTCTTCCACCATGACCCCCATTTTAAGAACATCCTGCTTCAAGCCGCTGAGTTCCGTGTCAAAATGTCTTTCCATCTTTTATCTCCATAGGTAATTGCTGTATCTTTTCCTTTATTACGAATAATATTGTATTCATATCCTATCCAAACCTCCCCGTTATATAGTCTTCAGTTCTTTTATCTTTTGGCGCTTCAAAAATCTCTTCTGTTTTACTAAACTCGATTAACTCGCCTAAAAGAATAAACCCCGTGTAATCTGAAACTCTAGCTGCTTGCTGCATATTATGGGTAACAATTATTATAGTATAATTTTGCTTTAATTGATAAATTAATTCTTCAATTTTTGCAGTAGAAATAGGATCTATGGCAGAGCAGGGCTCATCCAACAAAATCACTTCCGGCTCGATGGCTAAGGATCTGGCTATACAGAGCCTCTGCTGCTGGCCGCCCGAAAGCGTAAGTGCATTCTGTTTTAAACTATCCTTTACTTCATCCCAAAGCGCAGCTTTCTTAAGGCTCTTCTGGACTATTTCATCGATAGTTTCCCTATTCGTGGTTCCGTAAATTCTTAAAGCATAAGCAATATTTTCATAAATAGATTTCGGGAAAGGATTCGGCTTCTGGAATACCATTCCTACGCGTCTTCTTAGATCAACGACATCTATATCTTGAGCGTAGATATCGTTATCCTGATAAAGAATTTTGCCTTCGATGCGGAAATTGAAAATCAAGTCATTAATCCGGTTTAAAGACCGGATAAAGGTACTTTTACCGCATCCTGAGGGCCCAATGAGAGCAGTGACGGATTTTGGCAAAATATTAATGTTTATTCCCTTCAGGACCTCTTTTTTTCCGTAAGATGCCCTTAGCCCCTGTATCTTGAATATAGGATTCTGCATATAATTCACCACCTGACTTCCTTTTGGTAATGATGCCTTAATAAAATAGCGATTACATTCATAACGAGCGTCAAACACAATAAAATAATAATCCCGGCTGCGGCATCAGTAGAGAATCCTTTTTGCGGCCGAGATACCCAGTTAAATATCTGGATGGGCAGGACCGTAAAAGGATCGAGTAAACCTTGCAGGCTAAAATGCGCAAACGGAAAATTTCCCGAAAAACTAATAGGGTTTTGCGGTAAAAAAGCAATGTAAGTAAGCGCGCCGATGGTAATCAAGGGCGCTGTTTCACCTATTGCCCGCGACATAGCTAAGATAATCCCGGTCATAATATTGCCCAGGGCCGCGGGAAGAAGCTGATGCCGCACGGTTTGCCATTTAGTTGCTCCTAAGGCATAAGAGGCTTCCCGGATAGAAAAAGGTATTGCTCTCAAGGCCTCGCGCGTAGAAAGTATAATGACCGGTAAAATCAAAAGCGCCAACGTAAGGCCGCCGGCCAAAACACTCCTGTCTAAATTAAAATAGCGCACAAACAGGCCTAAACCTAAAAGGCCGTATATAACAGAAGGAACGCCTGCCAGATTGGCGATGTTGATTTCGATAAAATTAGTCAAGCGATTCTTTCCGGCATATTCTTCTAAATGAATAGCGGCGCCTATGCCTAAAGGCAAAGCAAGCAATGCGGTAACCGCCATAATCCAAATCGTGCCTGCCCAGGCAGAGAGGATCCCGGCTAATTCGGGCTTACGGGAAGGAAAACTGGTAAGGAAACTCCAGTTGAGCCTGCTCTTCCCGTCTAAAAAGATATCAACGATCAAAACCAGGAGCACAACCAGCCCGAATAGCGTAGATGCAACGCCTAGAATTTTAAAACCCTTATCCAGCCTTCTGTTGATAACCCTTCTATTCATAGATTTCCTGAAAACGCCTCTTTAATTTAAAGCTGACGATATTTAACATAAATGTGAGTATAAAAAGGCTCATCCCGCAGGCAAAGATAGTGCGATATTCCAGTGTTCCATGAGGAGTATCGCCTAAACTTATCTGTACAATATAGGCAGTGATAGTTTCTATGGGTACTAATGGATTTAAAGTCAATCTTGGCTGTTGTCCTGCGGCAATCGCTACTATCATTGTTTCGCCGATGGCCCTGGATATTGCCAAAATAAACGCCGCAGTAATGCCCGATAATGCCGCCGGTAAAACTATTCTTAAAGCTACCTGCAGCCTGCTTGAACCAACGGCATATGCCCCCTCCCTTAAACCCATAGGCACAGCCCGCATGGCATCTTCGCTTAAGGAAGATATCAGCGGAATAATCATGATCCCCATTACCATTCCGCTGGATAGGGAATTAAATCCGCTTAAATTGGGAATAATTTTCTTTAAAAGCGGGGTTACAAACAAAAGGGCAAAATATCCATATACCACTGTAGGCACGGCGGCTAATATTTCCATTAAAGGCTTAACTATATTCCTTGTTCTTATAGGGGCGTATTCGCTTAAATAAACCGCACTCACCAAGCCTACAGGAATAGCTACGCCGATAGCAATTAAGGTAGTCAAGAATGTCCCGCACAATAAAGGCAAAATCCCAAAATGCTTATTAACAAAGAGCGGTGTCCACTGGGTGTCGGTTAAAAATCTCAAAATTGGCACCTCTTTAAAAAACTCAAAAGTCTCAAAAGATAAAACCAGGACAATCCCTAGAGTAGTAAACGCTGAGAGGAGGCTGCAGAAAAACAGCCACCTCTCAATCAGGAATTCCTTTAACTTTAAAATAATTCTCTTTTTGTATAACATCTATTTTTCCATGCGTAAAAGATCTGCCATCTTTACTCCAACCTTTGCGCCTCCGCCGCCAAACACCGAGCCTAGAACACGCTTTTTGAAACGCTCTAGTGCCGCTTCATAGGCTTCCTTTGGCAGGGGAATATAACCCACCTCTCTCACTAATTTTGCCGCTTCTCTTAGATAAAACTCTACAAATTTCTGGATCTCATCTTTTCCAGCCGCTTTAGTGCTGACGTATATAAAGATGGGCCTGGCCAAAGGTTGATAAGTAGAATCCATTACAGATTGCTCAGACGGCCCGATAGGGCCTTTGCCGTTAGCGTCATTTTCATCATCAATAGGGACAATTTTCAGCTTATCCTTGTTTTGCTCATAGTAAGCAAGGCCAAAATATCCTAAAGCCTGCGGGTCAGAAGCAATCCCCTCTACCAGAACATTATCATCTTCACTGGCAGTATAATCCCCTCTTGAAGCGGCTGACTTGCCGCAAATTGCTTCTGTAAAGTAGTCAAAGGTTCCGGAATCTGTTCCCGGGCCAAAGAGGCGAATTTCCTCATCCGGAAAACCTGCTCTTATCTGGCTCCATTTAGTTATTGTGCCCTGACTGGACGGCTCCCACATCTTTTTTAATTCCTTAACTGTTAAGTATTCTACCCATGTATTTTTAGGGTTGACCATCACTGCCAGTCCATCGTAAGCGACCGGTAGTTCAATGTAATTGATGTTATTCTCTTTGCAGAGTTCAACCTCTTTTGGTTTTATCGGCCTTGAGGCGTCGCTGATATCTGTTTCTCCTCTGCCAAATCTCTTAAAACCTCCGCCTGTTCCTGAAATGCCTACCATTACCTTGATACCCGGATATTGCTTTTGAAACTCTTCAGCTACGGCCTCGGTAATAGGGAAAACTGTGCTTGAGCCGTCAATCTTGATTAACTTCGTGGCAGCAAAAGCCTGCTGCACAAAAAACCCTGTAATTAACATAACGGTAATTACTAAACTTATAATCTTTCTCATCTTCAATTTCTCCTTTTTATTTTCTATCCTCCTTAGAACTTCCAGTTAACATCAAACTGCCAGAGGTTTAGCGGCCTTCCAGGCCCGTCAATATTTTTACAGTTATAATAATCGAACGCAAGAACCACGTTATCCATTAACCCGTACTCTAAAATCACTTCCGGGCCCATGACATTCGTACCGCCGTAATAAAAGTCTGAATCCGGCAGAAAATCCGGCCATGCATCTCTTTCAAGATACCTGTAAGAGCCCTTTGCCTGCCACTGGCCTTTTTTGGAGACCTTTTCGTCACCTATCACGCATCCTATGAGGCCGCCCGTCCTGTCTTTATCCGGAAAAGGATTAAAGACTCCGTTCGCGAAAACTCCTGCATAACGCACATAATCGCCGAGATAAGTTACACCGGCAAAAGGCTTTTTGAAGCCAATTGTGGTGTCAAGAGTGAAGGGCATAAAGTCATATCTTATGCCGTCCCCACCGGCCCTGCGGGTATTGGTGCCTGCCGACCAGTCCGGGATCTTGCCGGTTTCATTAAACAGGTCATACCCCGTAAACGCGATCTTGACGTCGGCCGTTTCCGGCATGAAATACCAGTCAAAACCGCCCTGTAATCCTATCATCCAGGGATCATCAACATCCGCCCCTATTTCATCTACGATGAGGCCGGCTGTATTAAAAAAGAGATTGACGCTGGGAACCGGTTTATAGGATGCCTGAAGCGCGCCGCCTTCAGGATTAATATCGCTATCCCACAAAAAATCCGAAGCGAGCCAAAACGGGTTCTTTATTTTACCGCCGGTAAGTGCCAGTTCCTTGATCGGCATCCATTGAGCATATGCATAATCTATCCATATCGGCTTTTTTGCAAACGAATCCTGCATCGTCTGGTTTGTGGAACGCGGGTCGCCGTCCGAGCCGCTCCCAAGGCCAAACGCAACATTCATATTATCCAGAACTTTAGCATCTATACCGGCCCTGAGACGATATCGCATCCTGTTCCTTATTAATCTTTCTCCGGTTCCTCCTGCGCTATCTATATCTCTATGCTCGCCCTGATAGCGAAGTCTGAGGTCGCCCTTAAAATTTATGTTCTGGACCCACTTGGGCAGGCTTTGCTTTAGTCCTTCCTCTCTTACTATTTTTTCATCTTCTATAACCTCTGCTTTTAACGCTATCGCCTCCTGACGATTAAGAATCCCTTTGTCTACCAATTTTTCAATTAACGCATCTACCTGTGTAGTAGCAGCAAAACTGAGATTTGCGAAACTGAATAATAGGATCGGAAACCCTATTGACATAATAAGTCTTTTCACTTTTTCCCCTCCTTTTTAATTAATCTACTTTAATTAAGCTACGTTTAATTTTCTGAGTTGTCGCATACTTCCTTCTACTTTTTTTAAAGATTCATCTATATACTCATCTTCCATTCTGTCCGCACTTTCTATGTGGAACAGCATGTTCTCCAATTCGCTGATTTGAGAACGAAGATAAGTAGCAAATAAATCTTTGCATATATTGAAACTCATACGCATACCTCCTCTTTCATAAGCCTTCTGATTTGGCGCAGATTAATCTCTACCTGTTTTATCCTGAGGCAATCCAAAAACATTATTGTAAAAGGTAACGATTCTGTCTGCCTCTTTATCTACAATGCGGTTAAAGAATTTTGTTACCGATTCGATTATTCTGTAAAATATTGTTCTCATAATTTATTCTTCCTCTTTCACTTATATGCCCATCTTCAACTTTATCTGAACTCTCAACAAGAAGTGTACAATATGGGTGTAAAGACAAAATGAGGTAAAAGTAAAATGTAAGTAAATTGATATATTTCTAGAAATGATGTTTTGGGGTTATGCCCTGGGAAGAGTAAGCCAGAATTTTGATCCTGCTCCGTCGGAACTTTCAACGCCTACGGTGCCGCCGTGCAGTTCTACGATATGCTTAACTATGGAGAGGCCGAGGCCGGTCCCTCCTACTTCGCTTGAACGCGCCTTATCAACGCGGTAAAAACGCTCGAATATCCTGGGAATATCCTTACCGGGTATTCCTACACCGGTATCTTCAACTACAAACTTAATGTCGCCTCCTGCTTCTTCGCTGTAAACTCTGACAGAACCGCCTTCTCTGTTGAACTTGACAGCGTTATCAATAAGGTTGGTAAACACCTGCCCTAATTTATCTTTGTCCGCTTTAACTGACAAATCCGGCGGCAGGTCATTTTTTGCTTCAACAGATTTTTTCTTTAACTGCGATTTAAAAGACGCGAGGATATCGTCTAAAAGATACCTGACGCCTGTTGCTTCCTTCTTAAGGCTTATCTCTTTTGACTCAAGGTAGGAAAGCGATAATAAATCATTTACCAGATTGTCCAGCCTCTCGGCATGATCCTTAATGATACTTAAGAAATGGCGCGCGTTCTCTTTATCGTCTAATGCACCCTCAAGCAGCGTTTCAACAAATCCCTTTATTGATGTAAGGGGCGTTTTTAATTCATGGGATACATTAGCGATAAAATCCCTGCGCATAGCATCAACTCGCCTTGCTTCGGTAATATCATGGATTACAATCAGGCAGCCGCTTATCTCACTCCCTTCAAAGACGGGAGAAGCGTCTATGCGGAATATCTTCCGCACCGGCCAGACAAGGGAAAATTCTTTGGATATAAACTGCTCCTTTTTAAGTATATCGCTGATGAGATCTGCAATGTCGTTGTTTGGAATAACCTCCAGGAATAATTTATTTTCGACATCATGTCTTTTAATACTGAATATTCTCTCCGCGGGGGCGTTAACCGACACTATGCGGCTATCTTTATCAACTATGATTATGCTCTCAACCATACTATGCAATATCGCGCCAAGATGCTGGTTTTGCACTTCAACCTGCTTTATTTTCCCTTCTATGTCATGAGCCATAGTGTTAAGGACTATGGCCAATTCCCCTATTTCATCCTTAGGCCCCAGCATTATTTTGTGGCTGAAATCCCCCTGCGAGAACCTGCGGGCGCCGTATATAATACCGGATATAGGACCCGTGATGTTTGCGACAAAAAAAGATCCCAGCATCAATGCTAAACCTAAAGCAAAAAGAAGGCCCATAAATATCGTTTTTCTCACCATCTCTAATTCACTCTGGATACGTGTCAAGGGAACCGAAAGCCTTACGGCACCGATGATTTTTCCGCTGTCTTCCAGCGGAAGCGCTGCATATAACATATCTATCTTTAGGGTAGAAGAGTAACGTATCTCTTCCCCGGGATATCCGTCCAAAGCGGCTTTTATTTCGGGGCGAGCCGCATGATTTTCCATTTTAAGGACTTCTTCCTGAGTCTTTTCCGAATCAGCAAGAACTTTTCCGCCTGCATCAACAACAGTGATACGGCCTCTTATCTTTTCGGCTAAGGATTTTGCCATGCCTTGCAGGAAAGGCGTGTCTTCGGTATTTATTTTGCCGGACGGAATCTGAGCTGCGATAAGACTGGCCTGGTCAATAAGAGCGGATTTTATCTCGCGGAGGGAATTCTCTTCTAAATTTTTGTCCAAAAAATAGGCAGCGATACCAAACGATATAAGTATGACAAGGATATACGAAAGCGCTAACTTAAACTTAATACCCGGCGTTCTAATCTTCTTCCATTTCGAATCTGTATCCATAATTTTTCACTGTTATAATGTGTTTTGCCTCGCCTTTCAGTTTCTTACGCAGCGTCCTTATATGAACGTCTACCGTACGCGTCTGGATTTCAAGAGACTGGTCAAGCCCCCAGATATTATCCAGAAGATAATCGCGCGACAAAACCCGGCCGCGGGCCTTAATAAGGGTCTTCAGGAGTTCAAATTCTTTGGAGGTAAGTTCAACCGGCTTATCTTTGATGCGCGCCTGAATCTTTGAAAAGTCTATTGTCAGGCTGCCTATCCTTAATAACTCCGGCAGATTCTCCTTTTCTTTGCTGCGTCGCAGTACTGCCTTTACGCGCGCGACCAGTTCCCTGGGACTGAAAGGTTTAGTTATGTAATCGTCGGCCCCTAATTCAAGCCCCACGATTTTGTCGGCTTCCTGTGCCTTCGCCGTCAGCATAATAACGGGTATGTGTGCGGTTTTAGTGTCTCCCTTCAGATTCTTGCACACTTCAAGGCCGTCCATGCCCGGAAGCATAAGATCCAGGATAATAAGGTCCGGCGCATCTCTTCTGGTAAAATCCAGCGCCTTTTCGCCATCGTGAGCGGATATTGTCCTATAGCCCTCTTTTTTAAGGTTATAATCCAGCATCTTCACGATATCTTTTTCGTCATCAACTATAAGGATTTTTTCTTTCATTCCGGTTTGAGTATTCCTCCAGACACCAGCAGTTTCATGCCGTCTTCAACCGATATATCCAGAATCTTGACCGCGCTTTTAGGAACCATAATAAAAAAACCGCTCCACGGGCTGGGCGTCGTGCCGATAAGCACATGCACAAGCTCCTGCCCCGTTTTCTCCTCTGCCTTCCGGAAGCCTTCGTTTGTGATAAAACCCACCGACCATATCCCTTTTGAAGGATATTCTACCAAGACTACTTTTTTAAACGCCGCTTTGTCTTTGGAAAAAAAGAATCCGATTATCTGTTTTATAGACGGATATATCTGTCGGATGCCGGGGAACTTCAAAAACCATACTTCTATTGCCGGTAATGCTTTTTTACTCAACAAATGCGAGGTGATAAATCCCGTCAGGATAATCATCAATGCGCCTAAAATGAAACCCAGGCCGGGGATGTAAAAACCAAATGCGTCCTTTAAATAACCGTTAACAACCCCTCCGAAAATGCTGTCAATTAATTTAAATATGATAAAAAGAAGGTAGAGGGTAAGAAAAATTGGCAGGAATACAATCAGGCCGGTAATAAAGTAGTGTTTTAAGCTTTTCATAATCAACCCCGTGGGTATATTATTTTTGAAAGAGGAATATTAAGGAGAAAACTTTTTTCTAAAAAGTTGTCTCCTTAAACAAAGTTGGGCGCTAGCCCCGCCCTCTTTTAGCTATCCGCGGGTCGGAGGGGCAAAAAGATATTTCAGTCCTTACTTTTTGGCCCCGGAGACCAACTTTGTTAGTGGCGTGCCTGGCAGGATTCGAACCTGCGACACCTTGGTTCGTAGCCAAGTACTCTATCCAGCTGAGCTACAGGCACAATAATACAGTTTTAAGTCTTAAGTTTTAAGTCGTAAGTAAGTATAGCAGATTGCTACATATTATTCAAGAATATCCAGAATGAGGGCTGCCACTGTTTCGGCGGCGGTTTTCATCTCGGCAGAAGGCCCTTTGCCAAATTCCAGCGACTTAGGTTGGATACCTATGATGATGACTTCGCATTTTAAAAACTGCTTCAGGTATTCTATCAGCATAGTAGCCGGCAGATTGTGCGTGCTGAAAGATATGCCGCCGATATTTTCCGGGTCTATCAGCTTTATCTCTCCCGCTTTTGCTCCCATATCAGCAGCGTCTAATATGATGAGGTGCGAGGGGTTGAATCTTTTGATTTCGCTAGTGATATTTTCGGGGGCGGTGCCGCCTACAAAAATACCTACGTCGGGCTTTTCAGGGCTTTTTCCGCCAGAGGCGGAGGATTGCCTCAGTGCTTCGGCCGCCAGAATGCCGCCGGCGTCGTCGCATTTCAGCTGCGAGCCGATGCCCAACACCGCAACCTTAGATGCGCCTGACAGCTTATTTTTTAGTTCCTTTTTCAGATTCTGCTTTATAATAAATCTCCTTTTCAATATCAAAATTATACTGAAAATCCGGGTCACTGGTAAGTTCCGGCACCTTAAACTGGCTGTCATGCGCACCCCCCCTGATCCTGGCCGCGCGGTATTTCTCAAAACTTCCTTTCTTTACGATCTTAAGCACCGGCGCCCCCAGTAACCCCTGTCTTCGCTTGTCCCTGTATTCCACATTCTGATTGCATAACTCCTCTTCAAGGGATTCCAGAAGTGCCTTTTCTCCTCCGGCAGGGGGTAGCTCCTCAAATTCTACCAGAAACGCATAATTAGGCGGAAATCTGCGTTCAGGCACTGTTAAAAAGAACTCTATCAATAATTTATTCCGGTCTGCCGCTTTATTAACCGCTTCGCATACCTGCGACCCATAGAGTTTTTCGCCGGCCAGCGAAGATGCGCTGAGACCCTTCTGCACAAATTCGATCATTGGTGTATTGTTAAAGAATCCATTGACCGTGATTATATCATCTATATTATACCGATACAGCCCTCCCGGCGTTGTTATTATTATGAAGTACTCTTTCCCCCGCTCTACCTGATCGCACAGGAGAAACCGTTTTTTGCCCTTACACATGTCTTCCGTAGGCAAAAATTCATAAAAGTTGGTGCCGATAGCCAAAACGCCCGCAGCGCCCTTATCGCTCATAGGTATTGAACTGCGCGCCTCTGTGGAAAGGCATCCTAAATCCCGCACCGGCGTATCGCCGAAGTATCGAGCTAATTCCTTCAGATACAGCCGCATGGTCCCGGCCTTCCAGCACTCTATCAATTCGAGGTTCGGCCAGAAGTCTTTCGGCAAAAGCTCACCTTTTTCTGACAAGATACTTCTAAGCTCTTCTGCTTTTTTCGGATCAGGCCTCAAAGACTTTTCTATACTAGCCCTTATGCTTCCCGTAATATCCATCTCTTTATTCAGAGTTCCGTTCGCTATGTCTTCGATTATCTTTTCCTTGTATTTCGCTATCTTTTCGCACAATATGACTATAGTGCTCGGGTTAAGCGTCGCGATGCTTGTGATATCCTCTTCCATTGATATCCTCAGTATGCAATAGTACCTCACTTCATAGTCCATGATTTCAAAGACCTCGTAAGGCAGGGCGTAAAATCTCTTGAAAAAGTATAATAAATTTTTATAGGCGTGCCCGCTCTCCGCGCCGTAGGGTAGTTCCGCCTCGGTAAAACCTTCCACCTCGGGGCTTATTATGGCGAGGATTTTTCCGTTAATGATTTTCGGATGGTCCCGCCACGTATAGTAGCCCCACAAGTTCATCAGCTCTATCTTTTTTGCTTTTGAATATTCTGTGACGGGAATAAGTTTCGGTTTTGCGGTAGTGCCGCTTGTCATGCCGAAAAATATCGGATTATCACGGGTAAGTATATTCTTTTCGCCCCTTGCGACCCTGTCCAGGCAGGAACGCAGGCTGTCGCAATCGCTCATCGGCACTGTCTTCTGATAATCGCTAATGTTCTTGATATTCGCAAACTTATACTTCCTGCCGTATTCTGTGTCTTTATTACGGGCAAGATATTCAAACAATACTTTATTCTGGATTTCGATAGGATTTTTTGTTAATTTTTCAAATGACCTGGCCTTACAGGCCAAACCACTTAAAATAAGGCGGGTTACTATATTCATCTTGCCCCGCCTGCAAGGATTCTTACGCCGCGGATAAAACGATCTATCTCACTCTTTTTATTGGAAATAGTGCAGCCGGCAACATCAAAATGGCCGCCGCCGCCGTTCATCTCAGCAAAGGCACCGATATTGAATTTCCCTCTTGACCTTAAACTTACCTGCAATTTGTCATTGCTGATCTCTCTGAAGAAAATCGCTATTTCAACGCCCTTAAGCAGCAGTAACTCTCCCGCAATAGCGTATGCGTCTTCTTCTATGGCATTTATTTTATCAAAATCTGCCCGCCTGATGAACGACCATACAAGCCTGCCATTTGCCAAAAAGGTACATCGGGAAAGGGCCGCGTTCGTCAATAAAAGGGATTCCCTGCTTTTGGTCCAATAAACCATTTCGGCCAGTTCGTAAAAATCTACCCCCGCCTTCACGAGATTGCTGCATACCTCAAAAGTGAACGCCCTGATTTTAGGAAGCCGGAAAGAATTGGTTTCAACAACTATGGAAGTCATGATATTTTCCGCAATCGCCCTGCTCAGGGGAACTCCCAGATCCTTTAAAAGAATGTATATCAGCTCACCTACCGCACCGGCTTCGGTGTCGACTAAACTTATATCCCCGAAAGATGCCCTGATGTCGTGGTGGTCTATTTCTAATATGTGCCTGGCTTTTTTAAATGCCTCAAAGGTGCTGCCGAGAAGCTTCTTTTCTCCGCAGTCAACAGATATAGCCAGGTCAACGCTTCTATCAACTCTCCGCACTACTTTTTTTGCTCCGGGCAACAATCTGAAATTCCGGGGAACGCCATCGGCGCTCACCATATAAACCTGCTTATTGAGATATTCCAGCCCGAGGCCCAGAGACAGAAGGGATCCGATAGAATCGCCGTCGGGATTAATATGACTGGCGATTATTATATCGTCTGCCGCTATAATCGCTTTCGCTGCTTTTCTTATATCTACCTTCATTCTTCTTTTGTGTAAAACTTAATGCCGCCGAGGATGCCGGCAAAGATGTTATAGATCAGCGCAAAGACGGAAAAGCCTATGCCCGCGCTTATGCCGTAAATTATGGCAAAGGCAATGCCAAGAGGAATGCCGGGCGTAAGGTTCGTCATAAAAGGAAAGATTTTAGCGAATGTGGGCGTCACTACGTTTAGTTTCAATATGTTCGCAAAGAGGCCTATTATGAGGCCGGCCAGCAAAAAAATGCCGCCGAAATACTTAAAGACGCTTAATACACATATACTTTTAAATTCTACTTTTTTAATATCCGCCATTGTGTCCCCCTTCTATTTCGCTGCGCCCCTGCGCTTGATTGTTGCTTCCTTATCTATGGCTTCCGTCGTTCTGCGTTTCACTTCATATAAAGAGATTATTTTTGCTTTACTGCCGGTTTCCTGTCCAAGTTTCTTGAAATACGCCGCTATTTTCAGTATCTCGCTTTTCGTAAGCGGCTTCGCGGGTGAGCGGCGCGTCGGTGTATTTATCTCAATCTCGTCGGGCAGAATGCCGAACGCTGCCTCGGCGATTTCTTTATAATCCGCTTTGTTGGCGGAAAAAAACATTATCTGCACGGCGAGTGAGCCCTTATAATGTTTCCGGAATTTTTTTATGGCGTCATAAACCGCCTCAAACCTCAGATGCTTTGCCGGCTTATTTATTTTCGCAAATGATTTATGGGAAGATGCGTCTATCTTGGCGATGACCATATCCGCCGGCAAAAGGTCCTTAATCACTGACCTGTCATTCATGAGGGAAGAATTAGTTATTACTGCTATTTTTTCTTTTCTTATCCGCCTGATACCTTTTATAACCTCGCCGAGGTTTGCTGCAAGCGTCGGCTCGCCCTTTCCGGAACATGTTATATAGTCTATCTTAACGCCGGCGGGCAGGTGTTTTATCTCAGCAAGTATCTTTTCGGTGGGAACGTAAATTTTGCGCTTTTTTGTCGTCTTTTCATGGGGGCCAAGCTGGCAATAAACGCAGTCAAATGTGCAGGTTTTTTTCGCCTGCGAAAGAAGGTCTATGCCGAGCGACCTGCCGAGCCGCCACGATGAAACGGGGCCGTATATGTGCTTAAATTTCCTAGGCTGTGACGAAAACATATTTAAGATTTACCGTTCCCGTGTTTTTTACGTCGTGAACTGTGTGCGGCGGAATATAAGCGGCAGAATCTTTTTCAAGTTCTATCTCCGCACTTTTACCGAGGAGGAGTTTTCCATTTCCCTCAAGGACAATAAGAAGCTCCTCCTCGGTCTCCGTGCTGTGCTCGCCGACATTTTCGCACGGTTTTAAAACAACGCAGCCGGAGCGAAGCGATATGGCGCTGCCGTCTTTTTTGCTGAAAAGCCGTGTGTATTTTTCTTTTGCGTCCGGTTTTAACTTCTTAAATGCTACTTT
The DNA here is from genome assembly GCA_964365575.1 of uncultured Planctomycetia bacterium. GTDB lineage: Bacteria > Omnitrophota > Gorgyraeia > JAHIPI01 > JAHIPI01 > CAYIQH01. The sequence continues at coordinate 19,723 of CAYIQH010000005.1, forward strand.
ATTGTGCGGCGTATTCATAAGTATGTTTTATTCTTCAAAAATCCGGCGTAATCTTGGACGGAATCTTCGAGGTTCGTAAAATCTTCTTTATATCCGGCTCTTCTTAGTTTCGCCGTCTCTGCCTGCGTGAAATACTGATATCTTGGGCGCAGGTTCTCCGGCATATCAAAATATTCTATTCTTGCCGGCATATCAAGTGCCTTAAACAGCGCTTTCGCCAGGTCATTCCATGAACGCGCCTTGCCTGTCCCGATATTATAAATCCCGTTTTTGCCGCGATTCTCAAGAAAATAATAAGTCGCATCCACGGCATCTTTTACATATATAAAATCTCTCTTCTGCTCGCCGTCTTTATATTCTTTTTTATACGATTTAAAAAGCCGCATCTTCCTGGTCTTTACGACTTCATCGAACGATTTCGCGATGATACTGCGCATCTCGCCTTTGTGGTACTCGTTGGGGCCGAATACGTTGAAATATTTCAGGCCCACAATTTTGCCTCCGAGATTATTCTTAAGAACCCAGAGGTCAAACTCCTGTTTGGAGCGGCCGTAGGCATTAAGCGGCTTCAGTTTATAAGTATTCTCATCTTCGTCACTGTAACCGTTTTCACCAGCGCCGTACGTCGCGGCAGAAGATGCGTAAATAAACCTTACGCCGTTTTTGACGGTGTACTTAGCCAATTCCTGCGAATACTCCACGTTATTCTTTTTAAGATAAGCCTCATCCATAACCAGCGTAGAGCTCGTGGCACCGAGATGAAAAATCGCGTCCACCTTTCTCCCGATTTTCTCCGAAGATATGAGTGAAAGAAATTTATCTTTTTCGATAAAATCCCTGCATTTCTTATTCTCTATATTGGGGCTCTTCTCCGGCGTAAGTGGCTCGTCTACAAGGATAAGGTCGTTTATCCCTTCCTTATTCAGTTTCCATACAAGCACACTGCCTATAAAACCCGCTGCGCCAGTTACGATTATCATAATTTCTCATTTGCCGCAAGTTGCGCACGAACGACGGTCAGCGCAACCGTATTGACGATATCATCAGTACTACAACCGCGCGAAAGATCACTCGCCGGCTTAGTAAAACCAAGCAAGGACGGGCCAACCGCTTTTACTCCGCCCAGCCGCTCAACCGCCTTGTATGTTATATTGCCGGCGTCAAGGCTCGGGAATATAAGGACATTTGCGCCGCCTTTAAGCGGACTGTCCGGCGCTTTACTCTTCGCTATTTCCGGCACAATGGCCGCGTCAAACTGTAATTCGCCGTCTACGAGAAGATCAGGCCGCTTCTCTTTTACTTTCTCTACCGCCTCCAGCGCACGGTCTACTGACTCGCCTTCAGCGCTGCCTTTTGAGGAATAAGTCAGGAAGGCGATTTTAGGCTGTATGCCAAATAGTTGCTTCAGAAAATCACTGCTTAAAATCGCGATACGCGTCAGTTGTTTCGCCGACGGAATCGGCGTTACGGCACAATCCGAAAATATAAAAAGGCCTGAAGCCCCGTAAGGCGAATCGGCGCGCTCCATAATAAATGCTCCCGATACAATGCCCGCGGAGCGGTCTATCTCAAGGCATCCTATAGCGGCCCTTATGACATCTCTTGTTGTGTGAGACGCGCCGGCAACAATGCCGTCCGCGATTCCCAGCCGCGTCATCATAAATCCGAGCAAAAGCGGATCATTTAGAACCGCTTCTTTCGCGTCAGCCTCGCTTATGCCTTTATGTTTTTTAAGTTCATAATACTTTTGCGCAATTTCATCTATGCGCGGATATTTTGCGGGCGTATCTATCAACACCGTCTCCGCGATTTTTTCGCTTACTATCCGCTTTACGGCCTTAATTACCCTCTCGTCGTTCGTTTCGGGAAGCACAATACGCTTAGGGTTTTTCTTCGCGCGCTCTATTAACGATTCTATTTTAGTCATAAAGCTTTCTCGATTACTTTTCTGATATCCGCCGGCGGTATTTTCACGTTCGTCAAAAATTCGCTGTGGCTGCGCCCTTTCCTGTACGGCGGTGCGTATGGCGGCATCTTAAGATATTTCCCGATCATCCCTATCGGAAAATTATAAAGTATCGTGCCGTGGTGAAGAATATATTTTTTTCTGCGCCACTGCGCGTTCCCGGAGAATTTCCTGCCGGAAAGCGCCATATCCGAGAGCGGCTGAAATTCCGCTTTTACACCGGCGCTGTTAAAAGCGCCGCATATCTTTCCAATGATAAATTCGTAAGACCTTTTTATATCCCTGATTTCCGGCCTTTTTTCAAGCGACAATATAAGCGAATAGTTCAGGCAGCCCGGCCCCTGCAAAACTGTGCCTCCGCCGGAGCGGCGCCTGATTATCTTTACGCTATCGCGGTCGACCGCAGCGGTATTAACATCGATTTCGGACTTCGAGACCCTGCCCAATACTATAAAAAAATACTGTGCTTCCCAGAATCGCAAAGCTTCATTACTGAGGCCTTTTTCGGCCAGATCCAGCAATTTCTCGTCGTAGGCAATATTTTCTTCCGCGGAAGAAAATGATATGTCCTTGATCAGCATAGGTAGCTGCAGTTAAGTTCTCTCGCCGCTTTTACTTCATCGAGCCGCGAAACCGGCATCGTAACCGGCGCGTTTTTCAGGACGTCGGGGGTTGTTTCCGCTAACTCTGCCGCTCTGAGCATTACATCTATAAAACGGTCCAAGGTTTCTTTGGACTCAGTCTCAGTCGGCTCTATCATTATCGCTTCTTTTACGATAAGAGGAAAATATACGGTGGGCGGGTGCATCTTATTATCTATTAAAAATTTCGCGATATCAAGTGCGTGGACGCCTTTTTCCATCTGCCTTGACGCGGAAATAACGAATTCATGCATGCATGTCTTGTCGTACGGCAGGTGATACGCCTTTTTGAGGCGCGCCATGCAATAATTGGCGTTTAGGACAGCCATCTCGCTCGCCTCTATCAATCCTTCCTTGCCGAGAAGCAATATATAAGCATATGCTTTTAATATTACGCCGAAATTTCCATAGAAAGGCGCTATGCGGCCTATAGATTTAGGCTTATTTTCTTTCAGCGAGAAAGAGCCGTCTTTATTTTTCACCACTTTGGGTACCGGCAGGAAATCTATAAGTTTCTCATTTACTCCCACGGGGCCTGCTCCCGGCCCGCCTCCGCCGTGCGGAGTGGCAAAAGTTTTGTGTAGGTTAAGATGAATGACATCAAATCCGATATCGCCCGGCCTCACCTTGCCCATTATCGCGTTGAGGTTCGCGCCGTCGTAATACATGAGCGCATCCACTTTGTGCGCCATGTCCGCGATATCTTTTATGTGCGGATTAAATATGCCGAGTGTGTCCGGGCAGGTCAGCATCACCGCCGCAACCTCGTCCGTAAGTTTAGACTTATATTCGTTTATGTCCATGTAGCCGTCTTTACCCGTCGGGATAGATATAAGTTCATATCCGGCTATCGCAGCGCTTGCCGGATTAGTGCCGTGCGAGGAATCGGGGACAATGACGTATTTTTTCTTATTCTTTTTGTGCTTATGATAAGC
>CAYIQH010000006.1:0-22967 GCA_964365575.1 uncultured Planctomycetia bacterium
GTAGCTCAGTTGGATAGAGCACAGGTTTCCTAAACCTGGTGTCGCCCGTTCGACCCGGGCCAGGGGCGCCAATCCCGCCTTCGGCGGGATTGGCCCTGAGGACCTTATCAGTAAGAAGGAAGACATGATAGACCTGCACACTCATACATTATTAAGTGACGGCGAACTTCTTCCCAGCGAACTTGTTCGTCGCGCAGAAGTCAAGGGCTACACGGCCATTGCTATGACTGATCACTGCGACCGCTCAAATATAGATTTCGTAATACCCCGCATAGCAAAAGTCGCGAAGATATTAAACCGCTACTGGAAAAATATCCGAGTTATCCCCGGAGTTGAATTGACGCACATCCCATTAGAAGAAATAAGCCCGCTGATCAAATACGCGAAGAGTAAAGGCGCTAAAATTGTCGTAGTCCACGGCGAGACATTAAGCGAGCCCGTAATACCGGGCACTAACAGGAAGGCCATAGAAAGCGGCGCAACTATATTGGCTCATCCCGGGAATATCAGCGAAGATGATGCGAGGCTTGCCGCGAAAAAAGGCGTTTACCTTGAAATAACAACCCGCAAAAACCACAACGCTACAAACCGCCATGTAGCGGAAATAGCGCGCAAAACCGGCGCCAAGCTTGTCCTTAATACAGATACGCACAAGCCGGACGACCTTACCACAAGGGCGGAAGCCGAAAGGGTGCTTATGGATGTCGGGCTTTCGCAGGCCGAGATAGCGCAGGTCTTTAATAATTCAGTAAATCTTTCCAAAAACCTTGACAAGAGTTAATTTTGTGGTATACTTTATACAAAAGTTAGTTCTTTACATTATGCTACTTAACCGCGCCTATAACGCAGTAGGTGTCTTTAATCTCGAGAGGAAGGGAGGTGAAAACTGAATACTCGGAGATGCCTATTATCTTGCGATATAGATATACAAGAGTGTCGTCGGGCGAGATCGTAGTTTTATAGCAGCGCGCCCGATTTAAGATAAAGTAATTTTCTTAACACGAAAAGTAAAAAAAAGAAGATAAAATTTTTAAGGAGGTAAAGCATGAAGTTTTTAAGAGCGTTGTGTTTAGTAGCTCTCTTAATCGCGATTGCCCTCCCTGTATATGCTGAAACCCAAAGCGTAAAGCTGAGCGGCGATATCATAATAAGAGGTATTGACCGCAAGAATTACGACTTCAATAAGTGGAATGCCAATGGTGTGGCCATTGCGACAAGAGATGCAAATGCCGCCGATGCCAACTATTTCATGACCACTGCGGAAGTTCAGCTCGATGCGGATTTAACGGACAATGTATCCGCAACTATCAGGGTGGTAAATCAGAGAGATTGGAATGTGCGTATATGGGATACGGCCACTAGTTTCTACGTAAACCCCAGTGATACTAACGTTAGTGGTGTCAGTCCAAATCAATATACCCATGGCGCGAACGATGAATTCAAGATAGACCTTGATCTTGCCTATGTGACGTTAAAAGAATTCTTTTTTGCACCGTTGACGGTAAAGATCGGGCGTCAGGACCTATGGTTCGGCAAAGGATTTATCATAGGCGCCAATGGCTGGCAGGATCCTCAGCACCAGCTGTCAGGCGACGAATGGTCAGTCCTGAATGCATTTGATGCCATAAAAGCGACTTGGGATTTTGCTCCTTGGACATTAGATGCGGTTTATGCCATGATACTTGAAAATGACATAGGCGCTAATGATGATGAACAGTTGATCGGCTTAAACCTAGGTTGCGATCTGAAACAGTACAAGAACGCGGAAGCGGAAGTGTACTATTTCGTGAAGGATGACAGGACCCTTCGCATGGTAGCCGGCGGCGGTCCTTCGAGCGCCATGAAAGCGGGCAACACGGTTCATACTGTAGGCGCCCGCGGCAGCTTTGATCCTCATGAATCAATTACGATTTGGGCCGAAGGCGCTGTCCAGGTTGGTAACTATTATCGAGGCACTATGCAGGTGGACGAAAGGCCAAGAGCAGCCGGAGCAGTTGATGTCGGCGGCGAACTCAGGCTTTGGCAGGATCAGTATGCATGGAAGCCCAAAGTTGGAGCAGAGTACATATACTACTCAGGCGATGATATAGCGAAGGATCGTAATGATACCGACCATGCGTATAACGGATGGGACAGGATGTATCGCGGTAAAGTCGATAGCGCTATACACGAATGGTATAATGTGCTTTACACCAACAGCATAAATAATAATACAGTTGCCGATGCCGGAGATACAAATCTCCACCAGCTTATCGTAATGGGTTCATTACAGCCCATGGATAATCTGAGCATAAACGCAAGATGGATCGACTTCTGGCTTGATACGAACGCCACGGCAGTATTCGGCGGCGGTAACAGGCATGTTGGCGATGAATTAGACGTAGAATTGAACTACGACTATACCGAAGACGTTTCATTCGGCCTACTCTCGGCATGGTTCTGGTCGGGCGACCACTATATTAGCCCCGAACAGTATTCACCGAACGTTGTTGCCGGTGGATCGCAATCCAAGTCTAAGGACGTAGCTAGTGAGCTAGTTGGTACCTGTAAAGTAAGCTTCTAGTTAGCTAGTTAGTCAGTCAGTATAGTCAGTTAGTTAGTGAGATAGTTATTTAGCGGTAGTCCCGCCACAGGTGCCAGCCGGTGCCTGTGGCGGGACTATTTTTTGTTATATTGACAACCGGGCGATAAGTATGTTATATTGACTCTGCATGCAAAACAGGGGGTGGATATGGCAGAAGATAAAGTAGTGCAGGAAGGTAAGATACTCGCTATTTTGAGTTATCTCGGGATTTTATGTCTAGTGCCGCTTTTACTGAAGAAAGATAATAAGTTTGTTCTTTTTCACGGCAAACAGGGCCTTGTGATTTTTTTAGGGGAGATTGCTGCGGCAATAATCAGCATAGTACCTTTTCTCGGCTGGTTTATCGGATTTATTAGCGTCATAATTTTTGGCATACTTTCGCTTGTAGGGATAGTCCAGGTACTTATGGGGAATTACTGGAAGATACCTGTAGTCGCGGATTTGGCAGATAAGTTTAATATGTAATTTAAGCATTTATTTATTTGGGGTCAGACCCTTGAGTGAGGGTCTGACCCCGCATTTTAACATTATGACTGACAAAGAAATAAAAAAACTTTTGGAATGCTGCACGGTGTGCCCGCGGAATTGCAAAACAAACCGTAACAAGGGCGAATTAGGATTCTGCCGGGCCGGTGATAAGGCAGAAATTTATTCGGCGCATCTTCACTCTGGAGAAGAGCCGCCCATATCCGGCCGGAATGGTTCCGGGACGATATTTTTTGCTCACTGCAATCTGCGCTGTGCATATTGCCAGAATTACAAATTAAGCCAGATATCGCACGGCAAAGATTTTGAGATAGACGAACTGTCAACCCTTATGCTGTCGCTTGAATCAAAAAAGGCCCACAACATTAATCTTGTTACGCCGACCCATTATGCGCCGCAGATCGCCTCAGCCGTAGGCAATGCCCGGAAATCCGGCCTCAGGATTCCTATCGTTTACAACACCAGCGGCTATGAGGCGCTTAAAACTTTGCAGTTTCTGGAAGGCCTTGTGGATATATATCTCGTAGACATGCGCTATGGAGATAATAAGCACGCTTCCAAATACTCGGCGTGCTCCGATTATGTAGAAATCAATCAGGCCGCGGTAAAGGAGATGTACAGGCAGGTCGGCAATTTAAAAACCGCCAGGGATGGCATAGGGCAGAAGGGTGTGATTGTAAGGCATCTTGTACTGCCGCACAATATCAGCGGCACCGATGCCGTCCTTTGCTTTATATCGGAATCGCTCGGAGCTGATGCGTATATTTCTTTCATGAGCCAGTATTATCCCGCTTACAATGCCCCCAAATACAGTGAATTGTCCCGCAGGATAAATAGGCGCGAATACGATGAAGCCATGTCGTCGCTGGAAAAGTACGGCCTCGGCAACGGCTGGATCCAGGAATACATGAGCGGCACCGCTGATAACGACTTTGCAGGTACTAATATTGCGCCTGATGTGTAAAGCGGATTCTAACCAGGTTAGAAGGGGTATCTAACCTGGTTAGAAGAGGTTATAAATATCGTTGACTTAAGAGATGAATCGTTGTATATTTATACGCATATAACCATGGGGTACAAAATGAAATTATTACTTAAAAAATTATTTTTGATGGCCTTCTTATCCCTGGCCCTGTTCCAGCTTTCCGGATGCGGGGAGACGGTAAGCGGCATTGGGAAAGACGCAAGACGGATAGGAAAAGGCGTAAAAACCATATTTGTCAGAGACTAGGTGAAATTTGTCAATACACCCTACAGCAGTCATAAATCAGGGAGCCGAGATAGCATCCGATGCCGAGATCGGGCCGTATGTTGTCATAGAAGATCATGTCAAGATAGCTCCGCGCGTCAAGGTGATGGCTAGCGCTTACATAGGCGAGTGGTCCGAGATAGGCGAAGATTCGGAAATACATATGGGCGCGGTCATCGGGCATCTTCCGCAGGATCTCGCATTCCGGAAAAAAATAACTTATCTGAAGATAGGCAAGCGCAATACAATACGTGAATACGCTACTATACACAGGGGCACCCAAGAAGGCTCGTCCACTCTAATCGGAGATGATAATTTTATCATGGGTTTCGCGCATATCGGCCATAACTGCATGATCGGAAATAACGTCGTAATCGCTAATGCCGCGGCTTTAAGCGGATATGTAGAAGTAGAAGACAGGGCTTTTATATCAGCATCTTCACTTATACACCAATTTGTCAGGATAGGTGCGATAGCTATGTTATCTGCGAGGACACGGCTGTCGAAAGATGTTCCGCCTTATATGCTGCTTTCACCCGCAATGGGAAAGGATAGTATATTCGGGATAAATGTCGTGGGATTAAGAAGGGCGGGTTTTTCGCAAGAGGTGAGAAGCGGTATAAAAATAGCCTACAAGATAATATACCGTTCCGGCTTAAGATTACCTGAGGCTATTGCCGAATTGGAAAAGAGTAACCCGGGGCCTGAGGTTCAACACCTCATAGATTTTTTGAAGAAACCGTCAAAGCGTGGACTGTCGCCGCATATTTCCAGGACAGTGGCTTCATCCGCAGAAACTGCCGAATAAACCCCGCACCACGCGGGTTATTACCGGCCTATATTTAAACTTGCCTCATCAAAGAGTATCTTACCCGTAGACTTTTTCGTGCCTGTCAGGACTATGCTGAATACCGCTTTTTTGGCGTCGGACGGCACAAGGCCTCTCACGCTCAATTTTGTCCAATTAGCAGGCTGGGTTATGCTGTTTGATTTTGCTACCTTTAGTTCTTTTTCACCCTGGCCCAGAAATTTTACTTCGATATATACCTTCGCGCCGTCCCTCAGCGGGACATCATTCTTCTTGTTCAGCACCCATCCGCTTGCTTCAAACGAATTACCGGGAACAATATCTACGGTTTGGCTGAAGCCGCCCCAGCGATCGCCGGCTCCGTAGAGTATCTTTCCGATACATTTACTGCCTGAATATGTCATCTCTTGCGGCGCGGGAAAACCCGCAACCCCGTCCGTAGGTTCTTCGGATCCGCTGCCGCTCCAGTCAGACCAGCCTGTCGGCGGAAAATCCCCTTCCTCAAAACCATAATTTGTGAGTATATTTACCGCCAGGCCATCCGGGGCGGCCGAGAGCAGTAATACAGCAGCCAGAGAAAAGCATAAAAAAATCTTATTCATCACTTGCCTCCGTTTGTTTTTGGTTGTAGAGCACTAGGTCAGTATACCACATTTTTATTGAAAATTCCCGATATAAAGGATATACTTAAAATAAGTTAGTCGTATTCTAACCAGGTTAGATTTGTGGTTAGACCAAGTAGATGAAAGGAACTACGAGATGAAAAAATATTTACCAGAAGAGGACTTTACTACCGAAGATCCGTGGCGCGTTTTCCGCATTATGGGGGAATTTGTAGACGGATTTGAAACCCTTTCCAAAATAGGCCCGGCAGTGTCAATATTCGGCTCTGCGAGGGCGAAGAAGGGCAGTAAATATTATAAATTAGCCGAACATCTCGCGTCCCTTTTGGTAGAAGAGGGGTATACAATCATAACGGGCGCCGGCCCGGGCATAATGGAGGCCGGCAATAAAGGAGCCAAAGCCAGCGGCGGCGAATCGATAGGGTTAAATATAGATGTGCCGTTGACCCAAAAACCCAACCGCTATGTCACCAACCTGCTTACTTTCAGGTATTTTTTCTGCCGCAAGGTAATGTTTGCGAAATACAGTAAGGCATTTGTCGTAATGCCCGGCGGCTTCGGGACGCTGGACGAATTATTCGAAGCGCTTACCCTTGTCCAAACCAGGAGAATAGCGCCTTTTCCCATTATTATCGTCGGGAAAGAGTATTGGCACGGGCTTATGGAGTGGATAAACAAGACGATGATTCATCATGATTATGTATCCATAGTTGATATGAAACTTTTTTACCTTGTGAACGATGCCGAAGAAATAGTGGCGATTTTAAAGAAGTTTTACAAGAAGAAGAACCGTCAGGGATGATTAAAAAAATATTTCAAATAACAGCCTTGTTTCTGCTAGCTGCCTTTGTTGCCGTATTCACCGGCCTGGTAGCGCTTAACTATTTTCTGACACCGATGATTGAGAAAAAAGTGCGGCAAATAGTAACGGATTCACTCGGCGGGCGCGCAGAGATGTCGCAGGTCAAAATAAAACTGCCGGAAGCCATTGTGTTTGTGAGGGGCTTTAAAATAGCAGATTCCGATCTTGCGAAATACAGCTATTCCGCCAGTGTAAATGAGGCAACTCTGCATATCGGGCTTATAAGCACTTTTCTTCAAAAGAGGCTGATATTCGACGAGGTCCGCGTTAAGGATGCGGTTCTTATTTTAGAGAAAAAAGCATTACCTCCGGCCCTCAATCCCCCTCTCGCGGAGACGCCTGAGGGCAGTGCATCTCTTCAGGCGGAAAAGCCTAAAGACAATATCGGCAAAAGTCAATTTAGTGAGTTATATATAAGAAAACTGAAAGCGGAAAATATGGAATTTATTTTTAAGGACCATTCCTCGGCTCGCCTGCCTACGGTTGTTGAAGTCGTAAATATCGACGGTGAAGTAGATCATTTTTTGGTATCTTTTCGTACCCCGGTAAATTTCAAGGGGGCGATTCATTTTAACGGGTATTTTGATTCTGCCCAAAAAGGCCGGCTACAAGTCAAAGGCACTATAGCCAAAAGAGGCAATGAGATAGATTTTGACTTAAAATCCGAGATACAGGACGCTGACCTTACCTATTTTTCGCAGTATTACGCTAGCACTTCGTTCGCCATACTCAAAGAAGCGAGGGTAGATATAAAATCAGATGCCAAGTGCCAGAAAAATGAATTACGGACATATCATGATGCTCATATTCATGACATTAAGCTTAATGACATAACACCAACTTCCCAGGATACGCTGTTCAGCCTGCCGGCTGCTACAGTAATAAACTTCTTTAACGATTATGGCGGTGAAGTGAAATTCAGTTTTAATATCGGCGGGACGCTTAGCGATCCGAAGTTTGAGCCCAGCCCGGTTATAAAAGAGGTTATATCCAGGGCATTGGGCGACAGGATAGCTGCGCGCTTCAGAGAGTTACCCCGAGATGTAGTGAAGATAAGCGAGAAGGCAATCAAAGGAGACATAGATTTAGGCAAAGAATCGCAGGCATGGATAGAGGGTTTAGAAAAACAGTTTGAGGCATTCAAGAAAGAACTTAAGAAGAAATACGATTCCGATAAAGCCGCCCACTGATATGAACAACGGTCCCATAGCCAATATCTTCCGGAATATCGCAGACATCTTAGAGATAGAAGGCGAAAATATTTTCCGCATACGCGCCTACCGAAAAGCAGCTGAAACATTAGAAAACCTCAGTGAAGACATATCAAAGATTGCCGAACAGAAAAACCTTACGGACCTTCCCGGCATAGGCGAAGACCTTGCATCTAAAATAAAAGAATTCCTGGATACGGGCAAGATATCAGCGTATGAAAAACTCCGCAAAAAGATAGGTTCCATTATGCTGGATATGCTCACCATTCCCGGCGTAGGCCCGAAGACCGCGAAGATCCTGTACGATAATCTCAAGGTTAAATCTCTCAAAGACCTGGAGGGAAAGGCAAGGGCTCACAAGATAAGCGGCCTGCCCGGCATAAAGGAAAAGACAGAGGAAAATATACTGAGAGGGCTGGAGTTTCTTAAGAAGGACCGGGGCAGGATGCGGCTTGATACCGCTTTTATGACGGCTCAATATATAGTCTCCGGATTAAAAAATCTGCCCGAAGTGATAAAGATTTCGCCGGCAGGCAGTTTGCGGCGCATGAAGGAAACAATCCGCGACCTGGATATACTGGTTACTTCCAAAAAGCCGGAAGTGATCATGAATGCCTTCGTCAGCCTTCCTAATGCAGGTGAAGTTATAGCTCACGGCCCTACAAAGTCAAGTATAGTGACAAAGGATAATATTCAGGTGGATATCCGTGTAGTTTCGCAGGAAAATTACGGAGCCGCCCTCATGTATTTTACCGGCTCTAAAGAGCATAACGTGAAATTAAGGGAGATGGCCGTAAAGAAGGGATTGAAAATAAACGAATACGGTGTTTTTGATGTTAAGACCAATAAGAGATTGGCCGGATCGAGCGAAAAGGAAATATACGGCCTGTTTAAAATGGATTATATTGAACCGGAACTGCGCGAGAACACCGGCGAGATTGAAAGCGCCCTAAAAGGTACGCTGCCTCAACTGATACAGATCGAGGACATAAAAGGCGATTTTCATGCCCACACGGAGGCCTCCGACGGCTCGCTTAAGATTCCCGAGATAGCCGGGATCGCGGCTAAAAAAGGGTATGAGTATGTGGTAATTTCAGACCATTCTCAGTCTCTTAAGATTGCCGGTGGTTTAAGGCCACGGGAGTTATTGAGGCAGAAAGAAAAGATAGAAGTGTTTAATAAAAAATCCAGGAACGTAAAGTTACTGGTCGGTTCCGAGGTCGACATACTTAGTGACGGGACGATGGATTACCGCGATGAGGTGCTGAAGGAACTTGATTTTGTTGTGGCAGCCATTCATAGCGGCTTTAATGAGCCAAAAGAAAAATTGACGATGAGGATTATAAAAGCGATGCACAACAAATATGTCAACCTCATTGCGCATCCCAGCGGCAGGCTGTTGGGACAGCGCGCCGCATACGAGCTGGATTATGATAAGGTATTTGCCGCCGCAAAAGAAACCGGTACCGCCATAGAGATAAATGCCCATCCAGAGCGGCTTGACATGACTGATATAAACACAAAGCGTGCGGCTGAGGCGGGAGTAAAGGTTGCGATTACGACTGATGCCCACATTGCGAGCCAATTTGATAACATGATTTACGGTGTGAGCGTGGCCAGGCGAGGGTGGATGGAAAAGAAAGACATTCTGAATTCATTGCCGCTTAAAGAAGTGGAAAAATTTGTAGCGAAAAAGCGCCGATCCCCTTCGGGGAGGGGTTTCCACTGAAAAATAAGATTCTGCGCCTATACAAGGTTCTCCATAAGCATTACGGGCCTCAATACTGGTGGCCGGCAAAGACAAAGTTTGAAGTGATAACAGGCGCCATTCTGACGCAGAATACTTCCTGGAAAAATGTGGAGAAAGCGATACGCAATCTTGCCGGCGCGAGGCTGCTGAACCCGACGGCAATGAAGCGCGTCAATAAAAAGAAACTAGCCGTATTAATAAAGCCGTCCGGTTATTATAATGTCAAATCCGGGCGGCTTAAAAATTTCATAAATTTTCTTTTTAAAAAATACGACGGCAGCCTTAAAAGAATGTTCTCGCAGGATACTACAATCTTACGGAAAGACCTTCTGGATGTAAAAGGGCTGGGCCCTGAAACCGTTGACTCAATCCTTCTGTACGCCGGCCAGAAGCCGGTTTTTGTAGTGGATGCCTATACGAGGCGGATATTATTTAATCATAAATTGATCTCTGCCGCCGACAAGTATCATGACATTCAATGCTTGTTCACGGATGGCCTGCCCGCTGACGCATCTCTGTTTAATGAATATCATGCTCTTTTAGTCAGGCTTGCAAAGGAGGCCTGCACGACAACCCCTAAGTGCGGCGTATGCCCTGTAAAATCGGCGTTATAATTTGTATTGCAAGGCAAGCGAAAAGCGTTGACAAAAAGTCTTGATAATAAGATAATCACCATGTATACTAGATAGGATATTATAACCATACTATTAGTATTTATAACTCGCTGATAAACGGGAGGAGATGGATGTCAAATCACAAAGACGACAAAAAGCAGATAAAGAAGACCATAGTTCTGGCGCTTCCGTATTTTCTGGATATGTTCGGCTCGTATTATGCCATGGAATTGATGAAGGGCGTGGGAAAGGCGATAGAGAACTCGCAGTTTGATCTGCAGCTGCACATATTTGACGCAGGGATGGAAGAAGATGCGATAAAAGAGCATCTGACCAGCGTACAGAATCTGGGCGGTGTCCTGTTTGCCGATATAGACGGAAACCGCAGAATAATTAGTATGGCCAAAAAGAACAGCATTCCCTATATCGTCATGAACAATGTATTTGACGATAATGAGACAAATTATATCGGTATCGATAACAAAGAGGCGTCCATGGATGCGGTTCAGTATCTTGTTGACCTGGGCCATAAGAGAATAGGTACCATAACCGGCAACATGAAAACGCAGTCCGCCATTATGCGGCTTGAAGGGTACAAGGCAGCATTGGCTAAAAACAATATAGCCGAGAATCCGGAATACATAGTTAACGGTGCCTATAACAGGGAAAAGGCGCAGGAAGCAATGATAAAAGTTATGAGTGAGAAACCGCGTCCGACGGCGATTTTTGCCGCCAGCGATCTTATGGCGTTCGGCGCAATCATGATAGCGCTCAAAGAAGATATCAGGGTACCGGAAGATGTTTCTGTAATGGGGTTTGATAACAGCCCTCTTGCTGCGCTCGGCCATGTTACGATTACCACAGTCAGCCAGCCGCTTGCGGAGACGGGTATAATCGCGGCCAGGGCGCTCATTGACATTATTGAAGGAAGGATACCGCAGCCGTTTCAGAAGGTGTTGAAGACAACGCTGATTATGGGAAGCTCTTGCAGAAAGATATAATTTTCTTCATAAGGGGGGACAAAGATGGCCACCAAAAAAAAGAAGACCAAAGCCAAAAGACCCGCAGTCAGAAAGAAAGCAAAAGCTAAGCCCAGAAAGATCAGAAGCGTCAAAAGAAAGAAAGCAGTAAAAGCGAAAGCGTCAAAAGCAAAAAAGACCGCCCCAAAGCTAAAGCCGGCCAAAGAAGAGGGAACGCTGATAGGTAAGGTCAGCCATTATTTCCCGCATGTCAAGGCGGGGGCGATTATAATTGAAAGCGGCGGACTGGCTGTAGGCGATACAATCCGCATAAAGGGGCACACTACCGATTTCAAGCAAAATATAGCGTCTATGCAGATTGACAGAAATCCTATTGAGAAAGCTTCAAAAGGGCATGAGATAGGCATACTTGTCAAGTCCAGGGTCAGGATTCATGACAAGGTTTATAAGATATAAGCCTATATGAAACGAAGAACCGTATCAGTGATACCATCCAGTGTGACCAACGATTTTAAGATGGGGATAGTAGTTCTGATATTCCTCATCACATGCTTTCATCTTTTTGAAGTCGTCTACTTTCCGAAGATCACGATCATTTCCAATGAAATTCTTTTGGGCGCAGTCCTCTTTGCCGTTGCTTATTTGTGGGTGCAGGAAGTAAGAGACAGAAAAATGATGCAGGCGATAAACGAAGAGATTCTGGTAGCGCATGAGGAACTGAAAGAATCGCACATCGCTGCTATGAAGGCGCTCATAATGAGCGAAGAAGCGCGCGATTCATATACCAGCGGCCACAGCCGGCGTGTTACGGAATACGCGGTCCGGATTGCAAAAAAAATGGGGGTTGATGAGGCCTATGCGCGGCATATAGAATATGCGGGTTATCTTCACGATATTGGCAAGATCGGCATCAGCGACGCGATTTTAAATAAAGAAGGACGCCTGAATGATGAGGAGTGGAAGATTATACAGCGGCATCCTGACATGGCACTTGAGATTTTAAATCCGCTGAAATTTCTGCCGGAAGAGAAGGTAATAATCAAGTATCATCACGAGAGATATGACGGTAAGGGGTACCCGGACGGGTTAAAAGGAGAAGGCATACCTGTGGGAGCAAGGATAATGGCTGTCGCGGACTCATTTGACGCTATGAATTCCAAGAGGCCGTATCGCAATGCCCTGCCTAAAGAAAAAATAATATCCGAACTGAAGATATCGAGGGGGACACAGCTTGACCCAGAAATAGTGGATGCATTTCTGGAAATGATAAATTCGGATAGCGGAATTTTTGACAGAAAAGAATAGGAAGAAAACTAAAATTTTTATATGAGCAACAGGTTGTTTAAAAAAATATTATTGGGTTTAGGGCTTGACTCCAAGGACGGCCACGCGAGAATAACCAGGGGAAAGAACTTTCGCCTTTACGGCGGTTCAGAAGAGACTCACGGAGTAATGCAGGAGAAGGCGGTTAAACTCAATGAGCATCTTGATAAAAGAGGAAAAACTCTGGACGGTATCACCAAAGAAGAGTTTTATGATATAGCCGTAAAAATCGGATTAAAAATACCGGAAGATAAAGATAAGCAACTATAAACCCTGGAAAACGAAAATGGCATATAATAAAAAAGAATCTGATAATCGCAGGAAGTACCTAAGGCTAGATACCATCTTTCCTGTAGAGTTTCAGGTAGTCGGCGAAGAGAGACGTGAGCCGCTTTCAGAGATGAAAGAGGGCTTTACGCAAAATATAGGCAAGGGGGGAATGGGTATATTTGCCAGGACTCTCAAGGAACACGACAAAGAGATATTCAATTTTGCTCCTCATGAAACGAAATTGCGGCTGATTATAAATATACCGCTTGATAAGGAACCTATAGAATCATACGCTACGGTGGAATGGGCGGAGAGGCAGCCCGGGCCGATTCTGGATACATATTTTTTTGGTGTTTCCTACGATTTTATCAATGAGATAGAGTATGACCGTATAGTGAATTATACAAAATGGCTGCGCCTTAAACCGCGTCTTATATTCTTAACAATTGTGACGCTGGCCCTTGCCTTTCTTTTATCAACGGTATTTCTGTTTGAAGTAAATTCCAGAAAAATAGCGAAGGAAAAAGAGCTTTTAATATCTATGGCAGAGGGAGAACTCGCTGAGAAAGCCAAAAACGAAGCGGAAGAGAATAAACTAAAGGCCGAAGCCATGTTGAAAGAAATGGAAAATCAACAGGCAACGCTCGAGGTGAATCTGAAAAAGATAGAGCCAGAGAGAAAGGCCCTGGAAGAGCCGGCAAAGCTCAGCGAGGAAGATAGGGAGCATCTTCAGACTGCCCTGGAAGAAGCCCTGGAAGATAAGGCCGTCTTAGAAAGGCAGGCCGAGGAGCAACCCGAGGAGGCCGAGGTAGAGTCTGAGGTTACCGAGTCAGCGCCGGCAGGCGAGAATGTCATTCCCCCGGAACGGCTGAAATCCGAAGAGGGTAATTATAAAAAGTTTAAAGAGCTGATTCTGGATGGCAAGGTCCAGCCGTTGAGTGCGTATGTTTCATCGCACAGGGGGAGTATATATCACGCGGCTGCGCTTTTCGCGCTGGCTGAGATTAGATATAAACAAGGCGACAGATCGCTGGCAGAAGCAAATTACATCAACATAGTAGAGATCTACCCGGGGAGTAAATACGCATCATATTCAAGCCATAGGCTGGAACAAATACGCCGGAAACTTTCTTATGACGTATACAGCCTTCAGGATTTGTATAATACGTATAAACTTCCGGAATTGTTTGACTACCGCAGTATAGAACCCTATTATAAACCGTAAGGAGGAGAGTAATGGCTATAAGAGCTTATGTGTTAATGAATCTGGTGACATCTGATTTATCAAATACGATGCTGCAACTGAGAGAAATAAGAGAAATAAAGAATGCAGACGCGGTAATAGGGCCTTATGATTGCATAGCAGAAATTGAAGCCGATAGCATGGATATGCTCGGCAATGTAGTAGTAAACAAGATTTTGAAAGTAGACGGCGTAGCTAAGACTCTTACCTGCGTTAAGCTTTAGCAGGCCATTCCGGGAGGACTAAGTGGATATATCAGCATCGTTTATGAGAAAAGGGCAGAAAATTAAGGAAAAATCATCCAGACGTTTTGATGAATGGTCAAAAAAATACGACCGGAGCCTGTTGCAATTTCTTATTTTCCGCAGGTCGCATAATATGTTTATAAGCAACATAATGCACGATACGCGTAAAATACGGATCCTTGATGTGGGCTGCGGTACCGGTGAATTCGCGATGAAGCTGAAGGGCTACAAGAAAGATGCCGGCGTGTACGGCCTAGACATCTCTCCTGATATGATTAATGCCGCCAAGGCAAAGTTCAAGGACGAGATAGATTTCATGATAGGCGACGTGGAAAATATGCCGTATGAGGATAGTTATTTCGACTATCTTACTTGCTCCCATTCTTTTCATCATTATCCGCATAAGAAAAAGGCCGTTCACGAGATGTTTCGTATCCTGAAACCCAGGGGAAAGATCATGATAATAGACGGATGCAAAGACTCGCTTTTGGGAAGGATAATATTTGATGTTATTGTAGCATCTCACGAAAAGGATGTTCATCATCTGCATAGCAGCCAATTTGCGCGGATACTGGAAGACGGCGGATTTTCAAAAATAACTCAGGAAATATTTAACCCCGGCATACCGTTGCTTTTCACCATGGGAGTGGCAAAAAAGCCCGCCTAAGGCGGGCCCGCCTGAGGCGGGAAGGAGGTTGCGTGTTAGCGTTCATTACAGGTGCTACCGGATTTATAGGAAGTCATTTAGCTGAACGACTGGTGTCTCAGGGGCATAAAATAAGGTGCCTGGCTAGGGAGACCAGCGATACATCTTGCCTTAGTCTTCTTAGTGCGGAGATTGTTACTGTAGATATGAGCGATAAGGAAGGTTTAAGAAAAGCTCTCAGGGGAGTTGATATTGTTTACCACTGTGCCGGCGTTGTGGGCGAGTGGCTTTCAAAAAAAGAGGCGCAAAGAGTAAATATTGCAGGCACCAAAAATTTATTAGATGCCGGCATTGATGCGGGAGTCAAACGCTTTGTCCACGTAAGCAGCCTTGCGGTATTGGGGATGAAAGACCATCATAATACGCCGGCCGACGCTCCATATCAATTGACGGGCGACATATATTCGGACACCAAGATAGAGTCTGAAAAAATAGTAATGGAATATTATATGAAAAAGGGCCTTCCGGTTGTTATAGTCAGGCCCGGTTTTGTATTCGGAACAAGAGACAGAAGGTTTTTGCCCAGGATGCTGAAACTGCTGGAAGACAATAAATTTGCGTTTCTCGGCAGCGGCAATAATATCATGAATGTGGTTTACATTGATAATCTTATAGATGTCCTGATGGAAGCAGGTATTAATGAGAAGGCCATAGGGCAGAAATATAATGTCACCAACAAAGATAAAGTTACCATGCGCGACTTTGTCTATATGATATCAGACATACGTGGTATGAAGAAGCCGACCAAATCTATTCCTGTGCCTTTAGCTAAATTCCTTGCCACGTCATTAGAATATTACGGCAGGCTTACAAAGAGCCAGGCCCCGCCGTTTATTACAAAAGCACGAATAAAGGTCGCAAGCCTTAATCTCGATTTTGATATATCTAAAACGGTAAACGACCTCGGTTATGACTCAAAGATCGCCATAAGAGAAGGACTGGAAAAGACTCTTAAGCCGTGATGCCGGGAGCGTTATGAACGAGATAATGGCAAATATAAAGAATCGCCGCTCAAGGAGGAGCTTTCTAGATAAAAACATTCCGGATGCGGTAATTGAAGAGATACTGGAAGCCGCGAGATACGCGCCGAGCGGATTTAATAAGCAGCCATGGAAGTTTATTGTCGTGTCTAATAAGGGCGTTATCCGGCAGTTATCGATCATTATTCGCGGGATAGTGACGAGGATAATGCCGCTATTTACGCTTTTCCAGATTTTTAAGCCTGAATTGCGCGATCCGAAAGTAACAGGTGCGATGAAGAAGACGTTGTCCAGCGACGCGGACACCGTCTTTTATAATGCACCCCTTCTTATTTTGGTTACTGCAGCAAAAAACGCAAGCCGTTACGCTGTTAAAGACTGCGCGTTTGCCTCCCAGAATATGATGCTCTATGCCCATTCTCTGGGGATAAGCAGCTGTTTTATCGGCAGAGCCGATTTTCTGAAAATGAGCAAAGAGGCGGGAAGGATTATAGGGCTGCCGCCGGGTTATGTTATATACGCTGCCATTATTTTTGGATATGCGCCGGCTAACGAAGCTGCCGCCGCTCCTGAAAGACGGCGGGATAATGTCATAAACTGGGTGCATTAATGAAAGAATCTTTAGGGCGGTATATGACTCGCGACGGTAAGCTGCTTGCATTCCGGAAGTGGCAGGGGACGGGCGATGCTATAGTTTACCTTCACGGTATTGAATCTAATTCCGGGTGGTTTTCGCAGCTTGCATCGCAGCTTGCAGGAAGAGGCTTTACGCTGTATGGTATAGACAGGAGAGGGTCAGGACTAAACGAAGAGGACAAGGGCGACATAAAGGATTACAATATATTTTTTGACGATATAGAAGACGCCTTGAGGCTTGTGAAAGAGCAGAATACCGGCAAAAAAGTATATATTTTGGGAATATGCTGGGGCGCTCTTCTGGTAGTAAATTATATCCTGAAAGGAAAGATGATCCCCGACGGACTTATCCTTTTATCTCCGGCTATTTATAGAAAAGTGGACCTTAGCCCCGGGGTGAAAGCTCTAGCCATGGCCTGCTCGCTTTTTTATCCACAGGCACGATTTAAGATACCTATAAGTGACAGGATGTTTACCGCCAATGCAAGATATCTCAATTTTATCAAGAATGATAAAATGCGGCTGCGCCATCTTACGTGCAGGTTTTTTAATCAGATTGTAAGAATGGAAAATGATTTCGGCCCGATTAATGACGGCGTCATTTTACCTCTTATAGTTTTGCTTGCCGGACATGATGATATTGTTGATAACGAACGGGTCAAGAAATGGTTTAATGCTTTGCCATCGCGGGATAAAACCATGAGAATATTTAACGATTTTCACCACGTAATGCCTTTTGAGGAGGAGATAACACCTCTTTTGGATTGCATAAAGGGCTGGATAAAAGAGAGGAAAGCATCTTTTGAAATTCAAAGCGTCAAAAATTGATATATATGCGGCAGATATACCATTCAGAATGCATTTCGGACATGCCGCGAAGCGTAGGACAGTTTCAGAAAGCATCTTTGTCCGCCTGGAAACAGAAGACGGCATAAGCGGTTTCGGAGAATCGCTCCCCCGTCAATATGTGACGGGAGAGGATCAAGCGTTGGTGATATCTCGGCTGAGTAAGGTGCTTCCGTCAGCCCTATCTGGCATGGAATTCGATTCTTTCCGGGACGCCGCAGATTTTTGCGGTTCCTTTAATATTTTAAACGGAGCCGCCAAATGCGCTGTGGAGCTGGCATTGCTGGATGCGGCCGGTAAAGTTTTCAATTGCTCGATAACAAATGTATTTGACAGGCAGGCTACAGACCATTTAAAGTACAGCGCAGTGATCGGAAATGTGCCGCCGGTAAAGGCGGGCCTTTCCGCATTGAAATGCCGGCTATACGGCTTTGAAAATATTAAATTAAAGGTCGGGGACGCAGAAGATACTGCGAGACTAAAGGCTGTCAGGATTATTACGGGGATAAACACTGACGTAAGACTGGACGCAAACGGTGCATGGAGCTTCACTGAGGCGATTGAGAGACTGGATAGGATGAGAATGTTTAATTTTAGCGTTATAGAGCAGCCTGTCAAAAAAGGCGATATTGCTTCTATGAGAAAAATCAGCGCGGCTATACCGGAGCCTGTTATGGCTGATGAGTCCATGTGTACCGTTGAAGATGCCGAGAATCTGGCAGAGGCGAGAGCCTGCAAAATGTTTAATATAAGGCTGTCTAAATGCGGCGGTATTATAAATTCTCTTAAAATCGCGCGTATTGCAAAGGCAGCCGGTATTTCGTATCAATTGGGCTGCCAGGTGGGGGAATCCGGAGTGCTTTCCGCCGCCGGCAGGCACTTTGTATCATGTGTAGAAGGGGCGAGGTATCTGGAAGGATCATACGCGAGATTTTTATTGGCCGAAGATGTGGTCAGGGAAGACGTAAGTTTTGGCTATGGCGGCCGCGCCGATATACTGAAAGGTCCGGGGTTGGGCGTTACGGTAGACGAACATCGCCTTAAAAAGTATATTAAAAATAAGCTCACTATAGGCTAGTAACAACATATAGGAGTAAAGGCAGATGAATATAGCATCATATGCGATAAAGGCATATTTTTTTAAAGCAAAAAGCTTTGAGAGGGCGACAAGGGATCCGCTGGGAAGCCAGGAAAGGATACTCGCTGAATTTATGCGGCGCAACAAGGATACAACGTACGGCAGAAAATATGGTTTTACGGATATTCATTCTACAGCAGATTACCAAAAGCGCGTGCCGCTCAATAATTACGAGACATTGCGCCCTTACATAGATTGCCTCATGCGCGGTGAGAGTAATGCGCTGACCGTAGATAAGACTGTGCTTTTCGGCATAACAAGCGGGACCATGGGTAAGCCCAAATACATCCCCGTTACAGAATATTCCAGAAAAAAGAAAAAAGATGTTATGGCCTTGTGGACTTATTATGCGCTGAAAGACCATCCCCGGCTGCTTGACGGCAAGATATTGGCAATAGTCAGCCCCGAGAGAGAAGGTTTTACCATCAACAAGGTGCCGTTTGGGTCTGAATCCGGGCATGCTTATAGAAATTTACCGCGGTTCGTTAGAGATCTTTATGTGATACCCTATGAAGTATTTGAGATACCCGATTATGAGGCGAAGTATTACTGTATACTGCGTATAGCCATGGAAAGTGATATATCCACAATCGCGACCCTAAACCCAAGTACCATTCTTTTGCTGTGTCAGAAGATAGAAAAGGTAAAAGATGAAGCGATTGAAGATATACGGCGCGGGACACTTACGAACAGAGTAAATATAAGCGGTGAAATACGGAAAAAGATCGAATCCCGCCTAAAGCCAAATCCCAAAAGGGCGGATGAGCTTTTAGAGATTGCAAGAAAAAGAGGCGGGGAGTTACTGCCTATTGACATGTGGCCAAGTCTTGAGCTCATAGAATGCTGGAAGGGCGGCAGCGTCGGCGTATACATCTCGCATCTCGTAAAATATTTTGGCGATAAGGTGGCAGTAAGAGATTTTGGCTATCTGTCTAGCGAGGCACGCGCTTCTATTCCTGTGTGCGATACCGGATGCTGCGGCGCGCTGGCTATAACCAGTAATTTTTATGAATTTGTCCCACGTTGCGAAATGGAGAGACAGGACAGGCGTTTTCTGCTTGCGCATCAGCTGAATGCCGGCGAGGAGTATTATGTTATCTTAACCACCCCCGGCGGACTATACCGCTATAACATAGATGATATTATTCGCGTAACGGGCTTTTACAACAATACGCCTATCATTGAATTTGTGCAGAAAGGCTCAATAGTTTCATCCGTAACGGGAGAGAAGGTTTATGAGATGCAGATAAATGAGGCGGTAAACAAGGCTGCGGAGCTGATCGGGGCCGATCTTCAGTTTTATTCAGCTTTTGTGGAGTGGGGAAGCGTTCCGAGATATGCTTTTCTGGTTGAGTTTATGAACGACTTGTCCCGGGAGAATAAAGTCGCGCTATTGAAGCATATTGAGAGCGAACTTATCAAGCTTAACGTTGAGTATGATGTAAAAAGGCGGTCTCAGCGTCTCGGGAGCCCCGTATTAAAAGTAGTGCCGCAGGGCGCGTTCGAGGCATACAGGTCAAAGAGAGTATGCCAGGGGTGTCATGACGGCCAGATCAAGATACCGAAACTGGCAACAGATGCGCGATTTCATGAGAATTTTAAGATTCTTGAGGAGATAAATGTGTGAGAAACAGATCCCTCGCCCGCAGGGGGCTCGGGATAAATTCCCCCGCCATAGGCGGGGTCATTTAGGAGGTAAAAGGTGGCAAAAGTTACGATAGATGAGACACTTTGCACGGGTTGCGGTTTATGTGCGGCAAGCTGCTCCGATGTATTTGAAATGGGAGAAGACAACCTTGCGCATGTTAAAAGTACAAAGCCGTGTGATTGCGATTTGCAGCAGGTCGCGAGCGAATGTCCGGTTGAAGCAATATCCGTAGCGTAATTAAAAAAGGCGGCGGTTCTTTCTTGTCATATGTAAAGATCGCCGCCTTTTTAAATTCCGAGAGAGGGATTTAGATGAAAAAGCTGGCAATGGTATTCATCATTCTAATATATTCGCACGCTGCCTTTGCCGGAGGTTCGTTTTATCCGGACGCCAAGGTTAAAATAAACGGCCTTCTTGTTAAGACATACGATTATAATAAGATACTTGTGACGAAAGTCGTCGACGGTGATACCTTGCACCTTGAAAACGGGGATAGGGTAAGGCTGATAGGCATAGATACGCCTGAAAGTAAGGTCAATGCCAAACTCCGAAGGGATTCGAAACGTACCGGCAAAGATTATGAAACTATTGCAGTGATGGGCAAAAAGGCCGCGAAATTTACTGCTAGCCTTGTTAATGGCAAATGTGTGAAACTTGAATTTGATGTCCAGAAGCGCGACAGGTATAATAGGCTGCTGGCCTATGTCTATCTTCCCGATGGCAAAATGCTGAACGCAGAGATAGTCAAGGCTGGCTATGCTCAGGTTATGACTGTGCCTCCCAATGTGACGCATCAGGACATGTTTTTAGAACTCCAGAAAGAAGCTCGTGAAAACAACCGCGGCCTCTGGAGGGAATAACTGCTCTAACCAGGTTAGAATGGAGGGGATTAGCTTGCTATTCTAACCTGGTTAGTTTTGTCAGATTAAAAGGGAAGATAGAAGCATAGGCTATGCGCCGGGTTTGCCAGTCATTGCCCAATGCCATATAGGTATCAGGCACATCTATTAAATTATTTTTTACTCCATGAAGATAGAGTCGCGCGCCAGAATATTCCCAGTCTGCAGGGTGAACGCATAGCTTTGCTCGTACAGGGTTTAAATCTATATACCTCATTACCGCCAGCAATTGCTGGTCGTCTTTTATGAGCTCCGCATAAAATCTATCTTCCCAAAAATGGCCTTTTATATTGTAATGCTCATTGTACCATCTTGCATACCATCTATTTATAGCCTGCATAATTTTTGATATATCAATGGTTAATTCCAATCGTATTATTAGATGTGGATGGTTTGGCATTATTGTATAATTATGCAAGAAGAAGCCATGTTTATTTTTGCATTGTTCCACTATTGATATATATTTTTCAAAATCAATTCTATTTTTAAATGCCACTTGACCGTAGTTACATTTACTGATTACGTGATGCACCGCGCCTCTATAATTGAAACGTTCCCGTTTTCCGTGAGTAATCGTTAATGCCATTTCTAATCCCCCCAATTCTAACCTGGTTAGAGCGAAAGCCACATCCGCCGGTCGAGCGAGCGGTAGCCGATTGCCTCGGCGATATGGTTAGCGCCTATTTCCACCTCACCCGCCAAATCCGTTATAGTCCTTGCAATCTTCAATACTTTATCGTAAGCCCGGCCGCTTAAGTTTAATTCCGACATAGCCAGCTTGAGCAGTTCTTTTGCCTCATCAGACAGACGGCAATATTTCTGTATCTCCCTGGCGCTTAGCATGGAATTCAAGGCAACGCGCTTATTTTTGTAACGCCTTTTCTGTATTTCGCGCGCCCGGTATACCCGCTTTTTGATTTCTTTTGATGTCTCCGTAGGTTTTTCGTTTGACAGTTCCTTATAATCAAGCGGCGGAACCTCCAGATGTATATCAATGCGGTCCAACAATGGACCCGAAATCTT
This sequence comes from uncultured Planctomycetia bacterium, assembly GCA_964365575.1. Classification (GTDB taxonomy): domain Bacteria; phylum Omnitrophota; class Gorgyraeia; order JAHIPI01; family JAHIPI01; genus CAYIQH01. The sequence goes on from CAYIQH010000006.1 coordinate 22,125, forward strand.
AGAAATATACCGCTGTATCATAGGGACAGTGCAATGGCACTCCTTTTTAGGATGGCCGAAATAGCCGCACATGCAGGGGTTCATAGCCGCAATAAGCATGAAGCGAGAAGGGTAGCTTATAGTGCCGTAATTTCGTGATATATGGACTACGCCGTCTTCCATGGGCTGGCGCAGCATCGCCAGTATATCGCGGTGGAACTCAGGAAACTCGTCCAAAAACAGAATACCGTTATGCGCGAGGGTGATTTCGCCGGGAGCTACCGGCTTACTTCGCCCTACTAAACCGCTGTATGATATTGAGTGGTGCGGCGCGCGAAACGGCCTTTTTCGTATCAGTAATTCTTTATTAGTAGTATCTCCAACTACACTATATATTTTTGCGCTTTCAATCGCCTCATCAAGGTCCATCTCCGGCAGTATAGTTTCAATTCTTTTAGCCAGCATAGTTTTGCCCGAACCCGGCGGGCCGATTAAGATGACATTATGGTTCCCCGCGGCTGCGATTTCCAGGCCTCTTTTGATGTGCGCATGCCCTTTGACATCGCCGAAGTCCGTTTCATAAGAAAAATCAGATTTCCATATTTTTTTAAAGTCTATGTCCGGCTGTTCTATGATCATTTTACCACTCAAAATATCCGCTGCTTCCCGCAGGTTATTTACAGGCCATATTGTCGTGCCTTTGATCAGGCGCGCTTCCAGGCCATTTTCAGCCGGCAGCAGGCATTTTACAATGTTTTTGTTTTTTACGTGGCTTACCCTTGACAGGACGCCATTAAGGGGAAGGACATTGCCGTCAAGCGACAACTCCCCGCAGGCAAATATATTTTGTAGGCTATTTTCATC
>CAYIQH010000007.1:0-22895 GCA_964365575.1 uncultured Planctomycetia bacterium
CAAGGACAAAGAAGGTAACATCCTTGAAAAAGGCAAAATAAATCTGGGGCTTGACCTTCAGGGCGGCATGCACGTTGTGCTAAAGGTAGATATGTCCAAGCTTCCTGCAGAAGCCAAAAAAGATGCCCTTGAGAGGGCAATTGAGGTCATAAGGAACAGGATTGACCAGTTCGGCGTCGGCGAAATGAGCATCCAGAAGCAGGGTAAGGAGCACATTATCGTACAGCTTCCCGGCATTACGGACAGGGAGAGAGCGCTTGATCTTATAGGAAAAACTGCGCATCTGGAATTTAAACTTGTTTCTGACAACGGCGAAGATTTAAAGAAGGCACTTAATAATGAGGAAGTGCCGGGCTATGAATTAAAATATCTTGAGAAAGGGCCGGCCGGCCGCGAGCCAATGCTTGTCGCGAAAGACGCCGCCTTAACCGGTGATCTTTTAGTAGATGCGAGGACAGAGTTCAGCTCACAAGGATTCGGCGAGCCTTATGTTTCCATAAGGTTCAATGCCAAGGGCGCAGACTTATTTGCGGGCGTTACGGCGGCGAATGTAGGCAAGCGCCTTGCTATCACGCTTGACGGCGAAGTCCGCTCGGCGCCGGTGATACGTGAGACTATTCCTTCGGGGCAGGCGCAGATTACCGGACAATTCTCGGCGGACGAAGCCAATGACCTGTCAGTCGTATTAAGGGCCGGTGCTTTACCGGCACCTGTTATAGTAGAAGAAGAGCGGACCGTAGGACCGCTTCTCGGAGCCGATTCAATAAAGGCCGGCCTTAACGCCACGCTGATAGGCGGCGCTCTTGTATTCTTATTCATGATATTTTATTACGGACTCGCGGGATTCATCGCTGATATCGCGCTGGGTATGAACCTGCTTTTTATACTGGCGTGCCTTTCCCTTTTTCACGGGACGCTTACCTTGCCGGGCATAGCCGGTTTGATTTTAACTATCGGTATGTCGGTAGACGCAAACATACTGATTTATGAAAGAATAAGGGAAGAATTGAAGGCCGGTAAAGGAATTAAATCGGCCATTATGACAGGTTACAATAGGGCATTCTCAGCGATACTGGATTCAAACGTTACTACTATCGTGGCGGCTGCATTGATATTTAAATTCGGGACAGGGCCTATAAGGGGTTTTGCGATTACGCTGACAATCGGTCTTCTGGCAAACCTCTTTACGGCTATAGTATGTACAAAAGCGATTTTTGAGTTGTTATACGAGCAATTCGGGCTGATAAAACTTAGCATGAGGCAGTTTTTCCCTCACACAAATATAGATTTCATCGGAAAAAGGAAGATCTGCTATACAGTTTCAACAGTGATAATAATAGCAGGGATTATCGCATTTGCGGCGCGCGGCGATAAGAATTTCGGCGTAGATTTTTCCGGCGGGACGCTTGAGCAGATCATGTTCCAGAAACCCGTAAAAATTGACGATATCCGTAATGCCCTTAAAGAGATAGGGTATGGCAATGCCTCGATCCAGCAATACGGCGGCGACAAAGAGATTATCATCCGGACACAGGAAGATGCATCAAAGAAAATCGGCGAAATATTCAAACAGAAATTCAGCGACAATCCTTATCAGGTCATGAGAGTGGAAACCGTAGGGCCTGCAGTCGGCAAGAACTTAAGGCAGAATGCGGCCATAAGCCTTTTATTAGGGCTGGCAGGTATTTTGATTTATGTAATGTTCAGGTTTAACTTAAAATACGGCGTCGCCGGCGTAGTAGCGTTGTTTCACGACGTATTTATTACGGTCGGCGCGCTCGCTCTTACTCATCGGGAGTTTGACCTGACAATAGTAGCGGCGCTTCTGACTATCGCCGGTTACTCTATAAACGATACTATCGTTATTTTTGACAGGATCAGGGAAAACCTGCGGCTTGTAAAAAAGGCCAGCTTCACTGAAATAGTAAATCTGAGCGTCAATCAGACATTTGCGAGGACCATGCTTACGACGGGCGTTACCATGCTTGTTGTTATTGCGCTCTTATTTTGGGGCGGCGAAGTGTTGAACAATTTTGCGTTTTGCCTTTTTATAGGGATGCTGTCAGGCGTTTACTCCACCGTCTACATCGCGAGCCCGCTTATAATATCGTGGCGCAAGAAGACAGGTTCTTCTAAATAAGGGGAATTCATGCCCAATCACGGCGGATATGAAAAATGCGAAAGAGGATCATTTATCAGCGCGCTGGTAAATGCCGGCCTGTTTCTATTTAAGATATTCGCCGGCATAGTCGGCCACTCAAACGCTATGATAGCCGATGCGTTTGACACTCTGGGCGACGTTATGACGAGTACCGGCATGATAGTAGGTTTTCGGATCGCCAAGCAGCCGCCAGACGATCATCACCCTTACGGCCATGGCCGCGCAGAATCTATAATCGCAAAACTGCTGGCAATATTCCTCCTTTTGCTGGGGCTTAAAGTGGCCTATAACGCCGTTCATGCAATACATGACGGAGTCGTCCTCAGCAAGACTTATACCCCCGGCATGATTGCGCTGGTCGCCGCCGTCGTTTCCATAATAGGCAAGTTAGGGTTATTTCAATATCTAAGAGTGCTTAATAAGGGACTGTCAAGCACAAGTATCATGGTTTACACGTGGAATATATTATCCGATGTATTTTCATCACTGACAGCGTTTATTGGTATCGCAGGCGCACGCTTCTTGAATATGCCTCTATTGGATCCTATTGCAGCGCTTATATTGTCAATGTTCATCATACGGACAGGTTTTGAAGGATTTCACAAGGCGTATGACGAACTTATGGATGCTGCTCCTTCAAATGAGATTATGAGCGGCATAAAAGAAGCCGCGCTGCTTAATAGAAATGTCAAGGCGATAAAAGGCGTCAAAGTGCGCAAAATGGGCCTTGATCTCATAATAGATATGACTATTGAAGTGGATAAGGACATATCCGTAGAGGATGGGCACGCGATAACCGAGCACATCACTAAAGATATTATGAATAAGATCCCTGCCGCAAATGAGGTTTTCATTCATGTCGAGCCATTCAGGGGAAAAAGACGTATATAAAATTATTAAAATCGCCGGAGCGGTAGCATTCATACCGCTGGTACTCTTGGGCGGCACACTGGGAGGTTACATTGCCGGCGAGTACCTGTCAAAAAATATTTCCTGCGGATACTGGATTTTAGCCATTTCGACGATAATAGGATGTGTGGCGGGAATTGCGGAAACGTTCAGAATAATAAGATTTATTATGAAGGTTGATAAGGAATGACAGCGTCAAATAGCGCTCAACCGGAACTTCCTGATTTTATAAGCCTTTTAAGCGAGGCCTTTCATGGCAACGCGTTTTTCGGCTACCTCCATTATTGGCATATAATCGTTTATTCTATGATAGTTGTCGTGCTCTTGACACTGCTTGCTTATTTTGCGACCCGTAAGACTTCTTTTATCCCAAACAGGCTGCAGAACGCGGCAGAGGTAATCGTGGGCGCGATAGACGATCTGGTCTGCGGCATTCTAGGTCCGGCCGGCAGGAAATACACTCCGTTTATCGGCACACTCTTTTTGTACATACTCGGCATGAATCTTCTCGGGCTGATACCATTTATGAAATCTCCTACGTCTGACTGGTCCGTTACCCTTGGCCTCAGTATGTGCGTTTTTGTCTATGTTCAATATACGGCCATCCGGACTATGGGATTTTTCGGGTATGTGGACCATCTGGCAGGCAAGCCTCGCGGGGTATTGGCGTTTACAGTAATACTACCGCTTACGACATTCATAGTGCATCTGCTTTCTGAATTTATCAAGCCGATAAGCCTCTCGCTTCGTCTCCGGAGCAATATATGGGGAGAAGATATTATGCTGGCGGTCCTGGCAGGCTTCGGGCTGAAAGGACTGCCTCTTTTATTTCTGAATACGCTCATGGCGCTTCTGACCGCGATTGTCCAGGCACTGGTCTTTACGCTTTTATCAACGATATACTTTGCTTTAGTATTGACAAAAGAGGAATAATAGTAATAATACTACTAACAATAAAGAAAGGAGAACACAATGACCCCAAGTGTTGCGTTAGCATTCAGTTTACCGATAGGGTTAAGTATCGCTGCGTTGGCCTGCGCTTTCGGGCTGGGTAAAGCCGTAGCGTCGGCAATGGAGGCGACGGCAAGACAGCCGGAGGCGTCCACGAAGATATTGATCAATATGACTATAGGCTGCGCGTTTATCGAGGCGATAACGATTTACGTCCTCGTATTTGTATTTGTCATCGCAGGTAAGTTGCAATAGAGAAATGTCATGGAACTTCTGAAATTATTGAGCACAAATGAAATCGTCGCCCAGATCCTGACCTTCTTTCTGGTCCTGTGGCTTTTAAGGACCTTTATGTGGAAGCGGCTATTGAGACTTTTGGATGAAAGAAAGGAAAGGATAGCCTATGAGTTTAAGGCGATAGAAGATGCGAAGTCCGAAATCTCCGGCATCAAGGCCGCATACGACGGAAAGATAGCGCTGATCGAGGAAGAGGCGAAGAAGAGGATACACGAAGCTGTTGCTGAGGGCGCGAAGATAACCGAGGCTATGCGCAAAAAGGCGCAGGAAGAGGCGCAGGACATCATAGAAAGCGCTAAAGCGGCTATGAAGGAAGATTTGGCCGAAGCCAGAGTAGAGCTCCGCGAGGAACTCGTAAACATCACCATTAAAGCTGCCGAAAATGTCATAGAAGAAACGCTCTCCGTCGAGCAGGACAGGAAGATCGTGGAGAGTTTTCTTGATAAAATGGACAAGGTAGAATGATAAGCAACCGCGCGCTGGTCAAAAGATATGCTGAGGCATTTTATAAATTCGCCTCCGAGTCCATAGGCGCTGAAAAAGCCCTTTCGGACCTGAAGGGGGTCAGGGGCATAATGCGTGATAACCCTGACTTAATGGAATTCCTTGAGGCGCCCGGAGTTGGGCTGTCGGACAAGGAAAAGGTCATCAATACCGCGCTGACAGACGGATTTTCGGATGAGATCAGGCATTTTCTCGCGATGCTGACAGATAAAAAGCGGATTGACTGCTTTGCCGATATTGCGGAATTTATAAGGATTAAGTATTCACACGAAGGCGAAGAGGAAGCTTTGCTTAGGACTACTTATATTCTGGATTCAGAACTTATAGCAAGAATAAAAAAGAAGATGGAAGATAAATTCAAAAAGAAATTCAAATTTTATATTGAACCGGACGCGAGCCTGCTCGGCGGGATACAGATAATAATCGGCAATACTGTCATCGATGGATCGGTGCGGAGGCGGCTGGACGAACTTAAAGAAAAACTAATGGCGGTGAGGGTGACCTGATATGGCATTAAGACCGGATGAAGTTACATCTATAATAAAGAAGGAATTGGATAAGTATAAGACCAGGCTCAGGGTAGAGTCTATCGGCACTGTTATACAGGTGGGCGATACCATTGTCCGGATATACGGCCTTGACGACGTTATGATGGGCGAGATAGTCCAGTTTTCAGAAAATGTAAGGGGGCTGGTACTTAATCTGGAAGAAGATAATGTCGGTGTTGTTGTCTTCGGGACAGACAACCCAGACAAGACTATAAAAGAAGGCGACATTGTCAAGAGGACAGGCAAGATAGTGGAAGTTCCTGTCGGGGATGCCCTGATAGGCCGCGTTGTAAACGCGATGGGAGTACCCATAGACGGAAAAGGGCCGCTAAAAACTGATATTTACCGGCCTGTTCAGGCATATCCACCCAATGTAATCCAGCGCCAGCCGGTTAAAGAATCACTTGAGACGGGACTGAAAGCTATTGACGCCATGACTCCTATAGGAAGGGGCCAGCGCGAATTGGTCATAGGCGACCGGCAGACAGGGAAGACTGCCATTGCGATAGACGCGATAATCAACCAACGGGGCAAAGGTGTCAACTGTGTTTATTGCGCTATCGGGCAAAAGATGTCCAGTGTAGTCGCTGTTGCTGATACTCTTACGAAATACGGCGCTATGGAATATACCACTATTGTCAGCGCTTCAAGCAGGGCATCGGCGTCGTTACAGTATCTGGCGCCTTACTCAGCTACCGCCATAGCGGAAGAATGGATGTATAAAGGAAAGCACGCGCTTGTAATCTATGACGATCTTTCAAAGCACGCTCAGGCATACAGGCAGATTTCGCTTCTTTTGAGGCGGCCGCCGGGGAGAGAGGCTTATCCGGGCGATATATTTTATCTGCATTCGCGGCTTCTTGAACGGGCTGCCAAACTGAGCGACGAACTCGGCGGCGGGTCTATTACCGCTATTCCTATTATAGAAACGCAGGCAGGCGACATAACCAGTTACATACCTACAAACGTAATTTCTATTACCGACGGGCAGATTTACCTTGAGAGCGACCTCTTTTACGCCGGAGTCCGTCCTGCCGTAAACGTAGGATTGTCAGTTTCAAGAGTAGGCGGGAAGGCGCAGAGTAAGGCCATGAGGCAGGTTGCTTCCAAACTCCGCCTGGATCTAGCTCAATACAGGGAACTCGTTATATTTACCCAGCTTGGGACAGAACTTGACAAGACAACGCGCGCTCAGCTCTCGAGAGGCGAGCGAATGGTAGAGATATTAAAACAGCCTCAGTATGAACCGCTCTCAATTGACAAACAGGTAATAATAATCTTTGCCGGCACGCGCGGCCATCTGGACGATATAGAGACAATCCATATAAGAAAGTTTGAACATGAACTATACGATTATATGGAAAAAAATATGAAGCAGCTTTTGCTTGACATGGAAAGTAAAAAGGAACTGGACGATGAGCTTATCAGTAAGCTGGATAAGACAATAGATTTATTTAAAGAGCAGTTCAAAAAAGGTTTACCCGATGTCTCAGCCGTTAAGGCATATAAAAAATAGAATACGCACCGTTGAAAACGTAAAAAAAGTCATGAATGCTATTGAGATGGTATCAGTGTCGAAACTGAACAGCATAAACAGGCTTCTTGCGCCCATTCTTCCGTATTCGAGCAGGCTCGAATCTATGCTGCATGACCTGATTTCATCCGAGGAGGAATTTCACAATCCATTTTTTGATACATTCGACTCTGCTCAGTATCAACCCCGAGCAAACGCCAGCCTTCAGGCCGGCGTACGTCGAGGGGTTGAAAAACGGAATGATGTCCGCGCTTCGGCATTATGCGTAATTACGTCTGATAACGGCCTGTGCGGGATGTATAATTATAACGTTGCCCGCGCCGCGGAAGAGTTTGTAGAAAAAAAAGGCAGGGATAATGTTAAGCTGATAGTACTTGGTAAAAAAGGCCTTGCGCATTTCAGAAACAGAGGATATAAGATACCGTATATCTTCATTGACCTGCATGGGAGGTATAACAAAGCCGTTTTTGACGAAATAAACAGCCTGCTTACGGATTTATTCTTAAAGAATGAGGTTGGTGAGGTCTATGTCGCCTACACGCGCATCAAAAGGGGCATGGGGCAAAAAGTGTCGGTGGAAAAATTCCTCAATATAGAAACACTCGAAGCAAAACATGAGCAGTATATCGTAGAGCCGGAATTTAATGCCGTGTTGGGCGATCTGGTACCGCGATACATCGCAGCAAAATGGAAGTTAATTGTTCTGGAGGCGCTTGCTGCGGAACATACGGCAAGGTCCATCAGTATGAAAGCCGCTACGGATAATGCCAAGGAGCTCCTTGAGAGTCTTGTCTTAGCGCGTAATAAAATAAGGCAGGCAGGTATTACAGCGGATATAATGGAGATAATTTCGGCGGCAGAAGCTCTGAAAGGATAAATATGGCGATAGGCGAAATCATACAAGTCATAGGCCCAAGCGTGGATATCAAATTTCCGGAAGGAGAGGGGCCTAAGCTTTTAAATGCTATAACGGTTGAGGATGCGTCCAGAAATATCAGACTGACGCTGGAAGTAGCTCAGGATATAGGGAATAATACTGTGCGTTGCATCGCGCTCGGCTCAACGGAAGGGCTTAGCCGCGGTATGGAGGCAAAGGATACGGGCACGCCTATTACTGTCCCTGTAGGAAGGCAGACACTGGGCCGTGTATTCAATCTTTTAGGGGAGCCCATTGATGAAAAAGGCCCCCTGCCCGAACCCGAAAAGCGCGACTTAATGCACAAGCGGTCTCCGAATTTTGAGGAGCAGCTGCCGATAGGAACGTTTCTTGAGACGGGCCTTAAGGTATTAGATTTACTGGCACCCATACCGAAAGGCGGGAAGGTAGGCCTTTTCGGCGGGGCAGGCGTAGGCAAGACTGTCATTGTCATGGAACTTATACGTACTATTGCCACTGAGCACGGCGGTGTTTCTGTTTTTGCCGGCATCGGCGAGCGCACAAGAGAAGGCAATGAATTATTGCTTGAGTTGAACGCGTCAAAGGTAATTGAAAACAGCGTCCTTGTCTTTGGCCAGATGAACGAGCCTCCTGGGGCGCGCTTGAGAGTGGGCCTTTCAGCGCTTACCATGGCGGAATATTTTCGCGATCAGGAGAGAAGAGACGTCCTCCTATTTATAGACAATGTCTTTCGTTATATACAGGCTGGCTCTGAAGTTTCCACATTGCTGGGCCGCATGCCGTCGGCAGTTGGTTATCAGCCGAATCTCGCCACTGAAGTTTCTCAGCTTGAAGACAGGATCGCCTCAACGCGAAACGGCTCCATTACCTCTATACAGGCTATTTATGTTCCGGCGGATGACCTGACAGACCCTGCTCCGGCAGCGATATTTTCGCACCTTGACGCGAAAGTCGTTCTGTCGCGCCAGATCGCGGAACTTGGCATTTATCCGGCAGTTGATCCGCTTGATTCCACATCGCGCATCATGGACCCGCGTATTGTGGGAGACGAACATTATACCGTCGCCCTTAGTGCACAGAAAGTCCTTCAGAGATATAAGGACCTGCGGGATATCATTTCCATTCTCGGTGTGGACGAACTGTCCGACGAGGATAAGCTCATTGTCAGCCGCGCCCGCAAACTCCAGAGATTCTTCTCCCAGCCATTTTTCGTGGCTGAGGCATTTACCGGCATGAAAGGCAAGTACGTAAAACTTGAAGACACAATAAAAGGCGTCAAGATGATCATTGACGGCTCTCTCGACGATCTGCACGAACAGGCGTTCTACATGGTCGGCCCCATTGAGGAAGCCATTGAGAAGAATAAGACCCTCATGAGGGCGGAGGCGAAGTAATGGCTGAAAAGGCATTTAAAGTCTCCGTTTACACCCCGGATGCCGCGATATTTGAAGGCGAGGCATTCTCGCTCCAGGCGCCCGGCACACTCGGCTCCTTCGGCATACTCGCCAATCACGCACCATTCATTACAACACTCGTCCCGGGCAAGATCACCATTCGCGGCAATTCCGCCAAGCCCACAATAATAAACTCTACAGCCTCCGGTTTTGCTGAAGTACGGAATAATGAAGTCACGTTATTGCTGGATGGAGTTAAGTAGCGCAGCGTCGGCACTCCACACATGCCTCAAAACACGCTGCGGCCTTGGGGCCTCGCCACGGAGGGCTCGGCATTTCCTCAGACATTTCGTCCTCAGTCACAAAACTAAGTCGTTCGGCCGGGGAGCCCTCCGGAATTCCCTATCAGGGTGTGACCCTAAACATGCGGAAACTGTACTCCAGTAAAGGAACAATTTAATTGAAGAAATGCCCTTATTGCGCTGAAGAGATACAGGATGATGCGGTTAAATGCAGATATTGCAATGAGTTTCTGATGAAAAAGCCCGAGCGTAAATGGTATTTCGGGACATCCGTCCTTATAATAACTTTTTTATGTATCGGGCCGCTTGCCTTACCGCTTGTCTGGTTTAACCCTTATTATAGCCGGGCAAAAAAGATAGTCATAAGCGTCGTCATTTTAATCCTTAGTTATTACTTGGGGATTTTATTTATGAAATCCCTTGGGACCATGCAAGAGTATTATAAGTTGCTACAGCAATTTTAGAGATGCCGGAAAGGAAATGCACATGCAAAAAATAGCATTACGAACCGCGGGGACGATTTTTCTGCTGGTCGCAATCGCGCATTTAGTAAGATTGATACTTGGGCCGCAGATAATGGTGGGGAATTTTGTGATGCCCTTATGGCCCAGCGTTATTGCTTTCGTAGTTATGCTAGCACTTGCCATCTGGATGTTCAAATCCGCAAAATAAGAGCCTGCCTATTTTCCCCTTGAAAACCCCAGCGGAATAAGGTATAATTACGTTCTTATTTTATGGTATAATAATACTTAATATGTAAGGCACTTCGGCAGCTAAAATGCTTGCGCTTGCTCGCATTTTTTAACGCCGCGTTCCCTCGAATTATCTCAGGATGGTTCGAGGGATGGTGAGAGAAATCGAACCACAATGCCAAATTTACTTTGTAAATTTGGGCTTGTAGCTCAATTGGTTAGAGCATCTGACTCATAATCAGAGGGTTCCTGGTTCAAGTCCAGGCAGGCCCACCAAATTCCGTCTTTGACAGAACTTGATGGTTCATAAAATGTGAACAGACAGTTCACGCTGCATGAACACTAATAATAAGGAATAAATATGTCACCCAAAAATAAAATATTAAAAACAATACAAGAACATTCCGGCGATCTAAAGGCTTATGGGGTTAAAAGAGTCGGCCTATTCGGTTCTTTTGCGCAATTGCGCCAGAATGCCAAAAGTGATATTGACATACTTGTTGAGTTCAATCGCGGCGATAAAACGTTTGATAATTATATGGAACTCAAGTTCTATCTAGAGAAGCTATTTCATCGGAAAGTCGACTTGGTTATTAAAGATGCCTTGAAAGCAAGGATTAAGGATAGGGTGCTTTCGGAGGTTGAATATGCGTGATTATAAGCTTTACCTGGACGATATTTCGGAAGCAGCTAAAAAAATAGAAAAGTATGTCAGAGGCTTTAACCTTGAAAAGTTGAAAAAAGACAGCCTAACCGTTGATGCCGTGGTGCGTAATCTGGAAATTATAGGCGAAGCGGCGAAAAGCATCCCTGCGAGCGTCAAAGAGAAATATCCGGACATCGAATGGAAGAAAATCGCAGGGCTAAGGGATATTTTAGTGCATGAATATTTTGGTATAGACCTGGAAGTACTTTGGGATATTATTGAAAATAAGTTGCCTGTTTTGAAGAAACAAATAGAACGCGTCTTAAAAGACGTTAAATAGCCTCTTTGTTTGGGGTGCTTTTTTCAGGGAACAGTTCACCTAATGATAATAAAACGCCCTTTTTACGGTGTTTATATAGTTTTATAAGCAGGGTCACTTCTTGGCGGTCTGTGGTTCGAAAACTGTCAAGTCCGGCCCACCAAATTTTGTGAAGCAAAATTTGGCCCTGAACGAGCCATAAAATCCGACGAATAGGAGGGTTTTAGGCGAAATGAAGGACCTTAACATGTAAGGCATTTCGGCAGCTAAAATGCTCGCGCTTGCTCGCATTTTTTAACGCTGCCTCAATGTCAAATTTACTTTGTAAATTTGAGGGCGGTTAGCTCAGCTGGTTAGAGCGTGTGCCTCACATGCACAAGGTCGGAGGTTCGATCCCTCTACCGCCCACCACTAGACAATTTGGTCTTCGGGGCCAAAAAGTAAGGGATGAAAAATATTTTTGCCCCTCCGACCCGCAAGAACGCAATAAAAGGCGGGGCTAGCGCCCAAATTGTTTTAAAGGGAAACGTAGTTTCCCTTTAATGTATCCCTTCCTCGAAGGAAGGATAAGTAAGGAGAAAATGTCGGTTGCGGAATTGATGTTAAATTTAATAGAGTTGCAGGCGGTTGATAAGGAGATATACGATCTCAAGAGGCGGCTTGACGAAATACCTACGCGCATTAAATCTCTGGATCTCGAGCTTGAAAACGCGAATTTGGGAGTCAAGACCAAAGACGATGAACTTAAGACTGTTCAGCTTAAGCGCAAGGAAAAAGAGATAGACCTTGAGACAAAAGAGAACAGCATTAAAAAATTCCAGAGCCAGCTTTACCAGGTCAAGACCAATAACGAATACAATGCCATAGACAAAGAGATAGGGGGCATGAGGGCTGACAAGTCGCTCCTGGAAGAAGAGATCCTCGGGATATTTGACAAAATTGAAACCGCGGAAAAAAATCTTGCCGAAGCGAAAAAGGCGTCTGCTGAAGGCAAGAAGAGGATAGACTCAGACAAGTCCGGGATAGAGATTGAAAAAAAAGAGATAGAGGTAAAGCTTGCGGAATTTCAGGAGAAGCGTAAGGCTATACTCCCGATGATAGATAAGGAGACTCTAGCGCGGTACGAGCGGATACTTCACGGCAAGAACGGATTGGCGCTTGTGCCGGTAAGAGGCGATAACTGCGGAGGCTGTTTTGTGCACCTTCCGCCGCAGGTAATAAACGAAATACGCATAAAAGAGCAGATAATATACTGCGAACGTTGCGCGCGCATGCTTTTTACGGAAGAATAGGATGAAGAAAGCTATTTCAGAAATTTCAATATATATAGACGGGGCCGCAAGAGGCAACCCCGGACCTGCCGGCGCCGGCATAGTCCTTAAGGAAGGCGAGACGACGATAAGAGAGATTTATAAGTATTTGGGTGAGACCACGAACAATGTCGCCGAATACAGCGCCGCAATATTCGGCCTGGAAGCAGCGATAACCCTCGGCTATAAGAGTGTGGCGCTCTATCTGGACAGCGAACTTGTGGCGCAGCAGCTGAAGGGCGAGTACAGAGTTAAAGACGGGAATATGAAAACTTTATTTGAAAAAGCCATTTCCCTCATAAATAGTTTTGACAGCGTTAAGATTGTAAAGATAGACAGAGAAAACAATAAAGAAGCTGATAAAATGGCCAACAAGGCTATAAACCTTAAGGGGCTGACTAAGCAAATTGGGTAACCGCTCCCCGCCTCCCCTCGATAATCTCGGGACAGGCTGGCGGGGGGAGGAAAGTCCGAGCTCCACGAGCAGCGTAGTGGGTAACGCCCACCGGCCGCGAGGCCAGGATAACTCCTTACTAAGGAGGCACGGTGGAATGCAGTATTTAAGCTGTGAGATCCTTCGCCCCGAAATCGGGGCTCAGGATCACGGCAAGAAGCTGTATTCGGGCCGTGAGAGCAACAGAGACGAGTCTGGTAAAAATGGGGACAGCTACCACTTTTCCTGGTAGCTAATAAAGAAAAATGGTAGCTGTCCCCATTTTTACCAGGGTGAAACGGGCAATCTCTACGCGGAGCAAGACCAAATAGGTCCTGACTTAGAATGGCTCGATTCTACCGTAATTTATCGGTGTCAGGACGGGTAAGGTCGCTCGACCCTGCCAGTAATGACAGGGCAAGATAAATGGTTACCAAGTGAGGCCGGTGCGGGGTATCCCGCCTTTGGCGGGATAAATTCGGCCTGGCCTCATTTACAGAACTCGGCTTACAGATTTGCTTGATCACCCCTTATTATAAAAGTGCACCCATACAGGTGGTAAATGATTAAGGTCGGAGTTGACTGCGAAAAGATATCAAGATTCAGGCGCCTTCCGTTTGATAAAACGGAGCATTTTTATAAGCGTGTTTTTACGCCCGGTGAAATAGAATACTGCACTTCCTGCCGCGAGCCGTATCACCGGTTCGCCGCGAGATTTGCTGCCAAAGAAGCCACCATCAAGGCATTAAACGGGATATTGCGGCCGTATTATAAAGACATAGAGATACGCAAGGGGAAAAACGGCGAGCCGAATATCTACATCAACAAAAACAGATTCAAGGAAGCCCGGTTCCTTAACATGCTCCTCAGCCTTTCGCACTCAAAATCCCATGCTATCGCGTTTGTAATAGTGACCGACGACATGAACCAAAAAAAGGGTTTTACAGAGGCACTGAAAAAAGTAACCCCTTTGGCAAAAAAGAAATTAGGCAGATAAGATAACAAGAGGAATTTTAATGGCGGAACTAACGAGAAGCAACGCCGAACTTGCCTATACAGATGATCTTACCGGCCTTTATAACAGGCGCTACCTCAAATTTATCCTCCCACAGGAACTCACAAAAGCAAAAGACCAGAAGGCCAGCCTTTCCCTTTTCATGATAGACTTTGATAATTTCAAAAACATCAACGATACCTATGGCCACTTAAACGGCGACAAAGTCCTGATCGACATATCAAATATCCTGAAAAACGAGATAGGGCAGGACGGTATATTCATAAGATATGCCGGCGACGAATTTACCGTACTTCTTTCCGGAAAACATCTTAAAGAAGCATCCTTAATCGGCTATAAACTTCTCGAGGCAATATCCCGGCATAAGCTTGAATTAAAAAGCGGCAAGAAAGTTCCCAACTTCTCTTTCAGCATCGGGGTTGCGGCTTATCCTGATGACGCTGATACCGCTGAGAACCTTCTGGATAAAGCTGACCAGGCACTTTACTCCGCGAAGAGGATGGGGAAAAACCGTCTCGCCACGGCAAGCGATATTATACAGGAAGCACACGACAGGGAGATGGTTCTAAGCGCTCTGCCCTGCAAAAATTTTATCGGCAGAGAAAAAGAATTGGAACATCTGAAGAAGTCGTACGAGGCCATGCAGGCAGGGGCAAGAAAATATCTGTTAATCCGGGGAGCGAGCGGTGTCGGCAAAACACGGCTGATGATGGAGGCTTTTAATCCGGATAAAATAGATCCGAAACCACTTCTTTTAAAATGCCGCAAGGAAGATATGTATCAGCCGTATGGCGCCGTATCTTCTGCCTTAAGGGATTATCATGGCCTGAAAGAAGTCCTGAGTGATAGAGATACGTTTAACGCGGTTACAGGACTGATACGTAAATCGGGGCCGAAGAAAATTATTGTGTTAATCGACGATATTTTATGGATAGACAGTGAAAGCCTGAAAGTAGTCCGGTGGATGTTGGAAAATAATGAATCGAGCGGCACCCTTGCAGTCGCGACAGTGTCTAAAGACCAATTTAACGCCGATAAGATGCCCTTGCCTGAGATCCTTGACCTTGTTCCTTTTTCGGAAACAGCGGTATCGGAACTGTTGAGTTCCATTTTTCCGGGACTTACGATTCCTCCTGACCTGAAGAAAAAGATCTTTCAAAGCAGCGGCGGATATCCGGCTCTCGCAGAAGAAATGCTGAAATATATACTGAAGAAGAAGATCATCTACGCGCGGGACGGAAGATGGATGCTGGACGAAAAAAATATCGGCAGCGTGCCCTCTTCAATCACTGATCTAGTTGATAAATTTATTTCCGAGCTGGACAGCGAAACGCGAGAGGTGTTGTCGAAAGCCGCAGTGCTCGGCAATGACTTCAATGTTAATATATTAAAGGGGCTTTACGGTAAGAACGAAGGCCAGCTAGTGGATACGCTGGACAAACTTAAAGAAGAAGGCGTATTAGGGCAGGATATCCTCGAAGACAGCAATGTCCTGTCCTTCGTGAACAGCATTGTCAAAGAGAGCATATACAATAATATCCGCAAGGCAGAATTGCAACAGATGCATAAGAGAATCGCGGATTTAATAAAAGATTATTACAAGTCCGAACCCGGCGTTTACAGTCAGTTAAGATATCATCTGGAAGAAGCGGGGGAGACAGCAGAGGGCATGCCCGAAAGAGCATTGCCGAGTGCGGAAGAAATAGCCGAAAAACCCCTCAGCGAAAATAGTGCCAAAATTGCCCCCAATGTCGTAATGCTTCTTCGCGCCGCGTGGTTAAACTCGCACCTTTATCCTTTGGACAATAAGACATGCGTGGATTCCATTGAAAGCCTGTGCAGCGACATCAAATCAATTCTTGGAAATGACCCTACGCTTACCATAATGATCTCCGGCGAAGATGCCATTATTAACGGCGAGCCGGTAAGCAAAAAGAAGTTAAGTGCGGCGCTTTCGCGCGCGTTAGCGTCGCTCTTCTCTGAATACGGCATAAGCAGCATGACTTTCAAAAAGGGGATGGATGAGAGGGACCTGATTTCTTTATTTTCCATAGTCATAAAGGAAGAAGACGCCGAAAAGACAGGCACGTTTGCTAAAATGCTGAAAGAGAAGGGCGTGGCCAACATCAAGATAGACGAAGTCAAATACCGGAAGGCGTCAGAGCTAAAGGCCGGTATTCGGGGTATAGGAGACGAAAATAAAATCGCGCGTATATTGGAAGATCTCGGCAAGATAGCGGATAGGAAGCAGATGGCAGATACATTTTTATCTATGGACCCGTCTTTGAGGACTCAGATGATCGCCGAAAGCGCCGCATGCGGAATTGAGGGCAGCGGCCTTGTCAGCGGTATTTTATCCGGCCTCGGAGACGACCAGATGGCAAATATACTAAAAGACGGTTATCGGGCTGCCGGATCATCGCCGGGAGAACTGAGTGAGTTAATAAAAATGATACTTCAGGCCCAGAACCAGAAAAAGGCGACACCAAGCGAAACACAAAATCTTTTTAAAAAAGCCGGTGTGGACAGAGAAGCCGCTGAGAAGGCCATGGCTGAGGCGCCGCCTGAGCCGTTTTTTGATGAAATGGCAAAGAAATTCATAAGCGGCGGCAAGGCTGATGTACTGGGGAATAAGGTCATAACGAATCTCAGGCCTCTGACTGAAGCCTTGATTATAAAGGGCGACAGAAAGACCATTGAAGATTTGGTTAAGAGCCTGCTTGCGAAGTTGGCCTCCGAATCGCCGTCAGTCAGGCTGTCCGCCGCAGAAGGCCTGGGTAAGATGCTGAATGTACTGTTAGAAAAAGAGATCTTTGATATATCCGCCGGCGTTATCACAGAGATGGCCCGCTGCCTGAAAGCGGAGGAAAATATCAAAGTATATGCCGAGATATTGAAAGATATGGAAGACGCCGTAAGCACACTCATCCAGAAGCAGAGGCCGTCGTTATTGACCAGCCCTCTGCTTGCCCTGAAAGAGGAAGCAGTGTCTGAGAGCCGGCGTTCGGGTGAGTTCAAAAGACACGCAAAGGCATCCATAAGCCGGGCTATAACCCCGGAAAATATGAACATATTGCTTTTATCCCTCAAAAGCAAGACGGAAAAAGATTACGCTGTTATGATAGATATCCTGTCGCAATTAGAAGAAGAAGTTATAGTTTCTTTGATTGACGCTATGTGCAGGAAGGGCGACATGAAGATGGATCCGTTTGACATATATATAAAAAAGCATAACGTAGCCGCCATTATAAAGAAAATGGGTGAAGGCGCCATAGTGAAGGTTAAGGAATTGCTCAGTGATAAGCGGCCGCATGTTGCCGGGTGCGCTGTTGAAGTATTCGGCTACATAAACGAAACGAAATATCTGCCGTATTTAGAGCCGGCCGTGCTTAATCCGAATAAGGAAGTCAGGAAAGCGGCTCTGGAGGTTATACGGAAACTGCCCTCAGGAGGCGGGGGTGATGATATAGTTAAGTTATTAGTCAGGATACTTCCCGGCGAAAAAGAACCGTCCGTTTCTTCCAAAATCATAGACTTGATATGCGAGCTTGCAAGCAAGCTGTTCGCTCCGTATGTAAAGAATGAATTAAAAGGCAAAATTAGGCTGGATGATTACGATAAGCTGGTTGCAAAATTAGCCGCTAAAAAATGAGCGAAAATAAAATAGGACGTAGATATGAAATCTAAAAATTATAAAGGGCCGGAACGCCGCACTTATCTCAGGCTGGAGGCTGACTACGCCATCGGCTATATAAGACTGTCAGACAACCTGCACCCATCAGGCGATATTGTAGAAGACGCCCGTCCAAAAGATATAGGCGGAGCCGGCATAAAAATTCTGACGTCCGAGCAGATTCCCGCAGGCGCTTTTCTTGAAGCCCATATAAAGATACCGGCCACATCCAAATTTATTACTGCAATATGCAGGGTAGTGCGGTGTGAACCGGACAAGAAAAGGCTTTTCAGCACGGCGCTTGCGTTTGTGTGGATTGCGAAAAAGGACAGAGAAATAATAGACGAATATGTAAAGAAGATTAAATTAAATATGCTGCGCTCCGAGACTAAGATATGAAACCACTATGAACAAGTTACGTATAAAAATTTTAATAGGCGTCCTGATCCTTCTGATAATCGTATTCTCTGCGGACAGGATGTTTAATTTTTATAAGATGGCTTTGCGTTTATTTCCCCATGAAGAGGCCGTCACAACGGTGAAGTCATTTTTATTTTCCGATAAAGATTCGCTGAAGGAATGGAGCGAGAAGATTCTCAAGGGCCAGGTGAGTTATACTGTTGAGTCACGGGAGGAAGAATCGTATGTCCGTGCCGTAAGCGATAATGCCTGCTCGGCTATGTATTATCAGATAAGGCTGGATGCCAACAGGCATCCGTTTTTGTCCTGGCGATGGCGCATTGCGGCATTTCCTGCTAAAACATGCCCGGACAATCTCTACAGTAAAGCGGATGATGACTATGCCGCCAGGTTTTACGTTATATTTCCCGCAATATTTTTTGCGAATTCAAAGGCGCTTGAATACGTCTGGGCTAACGATGCGAAGCCCGGTACCATAGTATCAAGCCCCTATTCGCAAAACATAAAAGTCATAGTGGCTGAATCCGGCCGAAGGGAAGGATGGGCGGAGGAGGAAAGGGATATCTACAAGGACTATGTGGCGGCATTTGGTTCCAGGCCGATGCTTGCGATAGGGGCTATTTCTTTTATGTGTGACTCGGACAGCACAAAAAGCAAGGCAGAGACATTTTTTGACGATATAAAAGTTTTTTATAGGAAATAAGGTAAACACAAGATCCCTCGCAGCGGCTCGGGATAAATTCCCACGCCATGGCGTGGGAATTTAGGAGGCGCAACAATGAGAAATTTCTTTCTGGTCCGGAATAGGCTTGAACTGCATTATTTAAGGCTGCTCGTTTTATCCCTTGCCTTGCCTACGTTGTTAGTCGGCGGATGTTTGTATTATTTAATATTTTACCTTCTGGCAGAGCAGATAGGAATTCCCGAGGCCGTCGTCGAGCAGTTGTCGCCGGTCGTCCAGAAAGTCAATATATTTTTAATGGTATCCATTCCGGTATTATTTCTCATATTAATATCTATAGGAATATTTTTGTCGCGAAGACTCGCCGGCCCTATAGAGCGCCTTGAAAACGAATTAGACGGCATAGTAACGGGAAACTTAATGTCCCGGCGGCTCAAGGTGCGAAAAGGCGACGAATTAAAACCTATGGTAGACAATGTAAACATATTGCTGGACAAAATTGAGAAAAGATAGGGATCCCAAAAACAGAAAAAATTTCATTTCTTCGTGATTTTCCCCCACCACTATATGTAGGCCATTAACCCACGATATATCTATTAGTTGTATATTTTTAACTCCTTTATTTTCAAGCTATTAAATTCAATTTAAAAAGTTTTCTGCCTCTCTTGACAAACCCCCATCATTGATGTATACTTCAATAAAGTGGTACAAAGTGGAGGAAAGTGGATATGTTTTACGGAGAGTATGCGCACGCGTTAGACAAGAAGGGGAGGCTGATTCTTCCGTCAAAATTCCGGGAGAGCGCAAAGGCAAATTATATAGAAAAATTTTTCCTGACGCGCGGGCTGGATACCTGTCTTTTTATGTTCACCGAAGAAGAATGGAAAACGCAGGAGGCGAAATTCAAGTTGATGCCTTTCACCAAGGCGCAGTCGCGAAAATTCAACAGGCTTTATTTTTCCGGTGCTGTAGAGATAGCATTTGATAAGCAGGGGAGGATGCTTCTACCGAAATACCTCAAGGATTTTGCGGGTATACGGCACGAGGTCATGGTCATCGGGGTATCAAACAGGATTGAGATATGGGATCTGAAAAAATGGGAAGAATTTTATAACAGCGAAAAAGGATCTTTTGAGAAGATTTCCGAAAATCTTCTAAATGAGTGAAAAGGGGGTGGTCTCAATGATTAGAAGCGCTGCTAATATTAATAAGAATGAATTTAATGAACTGGTAGATTTTGATACTTTGGTAGAGAGACTGAAGAGATTGCGCGCTTTAAACAGGGACCCGCAGAAGATGGGCCTTACTCAGTATACATGGCGCAGTTTTTCTATTGATAAGGCGAAGAGCCGATAGGGGCTCTTCGGCCATCTGATGGAGAATAAGATAGTTCATATTCCGGTTCTTGATAAAGAAGTAATAAGTTACTTAGTCCTGAAAAAAGGCATGATCATACTGGATTGCACGGTCGGTTCAGGCGGGCACGCGGAGAAGATATTGGAAGCGATAGGTGATACGGGTTACCTGATAGGTATAGACAGGGATGCCGAGATTCTGGAGAGCGCAAAATCACGGCTCGGCATGGTATCGAACAGGTTCAGGCTATTCCATTCAAATTACAAAGACATAGACGATGTTCTCAATTCCGCCGGAGTTAACGCCGGCGGAATTGACGGTGCCATTTTTGATCTTGGCGCCTCGTCTTTTCAGATGGATAACGCGGAAAGAGGATTCAGTATCAAGGCGGACGGTCCGCTGGACATGAGGATGGACAGGACCGAGACGCTGACAGCCGCGGATATAGTCAATAAATATCCCAAACCCGGACTGATAGATATATTCAGGAAATACGGCGATGAATATTTTGCCGGCCGCATAGTAGAGCGGATTATGAGGGAAAGAGAAAAAGGCGCGATTAAAACGACCGGCAGGCTGGCGGGCATAGTCCAGGAAGCAGTCCCTTACAAATTCCGTTTCAGAAGGATACATCCTGCGACAAAAGTATTTATGGCGCTGAGGATAGCAGTGAACAGGGAAATGGAGAGCCTGGAGACAGGCCTTTCAAAAGCGGCTATTATCTTGAATAAAGGGTCGCGGTTATGCGCTATTTCTTTTCATTCGATAGAAGACCGAATTGTTAAAAATAAATTCAAAGACCTTGCGAAAACAGGGACTTTTAAAATAATCACAAAAAAGCCCATACAGCCCGGTGAGGGTGAGATGGGGGGTAACCCGCGCTCAAGAAGCGCGAAAATGCGAGTCGCGGAAAAGATTTAGAAAGGAAAGCAGGTAGAAAGTTATGAGTCTTAAAAGGTATTTCGCAATTTTAATAATGATAACAGGATTAGGCGTATGCTATGTGCATCAGCAGTTTTTGATCGTTGAGGCAAATTATGCGATTAAAAAGCGAGAGCATATATTATCCCAATTACTTGACCGCAATACTAAGTTAAGGTATAATATTAATGAGCTTGAGTCGCCTGCCAGCCTGGAAATGAAACTGGCGGCGAATGGCTTACAATATAATACGCCAAAGACGTGGGTCGTGGTTAAACGAAGAGAAAGTAAACCCACCTACAGATTTGCTAAAAATGCAGAAAGACGACCAACGCTTGTTGCCAAATTCCTGAATTTTGTCACAGTTAAGGCAGAAGCTAAGGATAAAGATTAATAGAAGCATGTAATGAATCTTAGATTCGACTATCGATACAAGAAACCCGCCAAGGGCCGATATTTCTTTGTTTTTTCACTCTTCATATTATTTTTCGCATTTCTTATTATCCGTCTTTTTTATCTTCAGTTGTTTGAACACAGCCGTTTTGTCAAAATCGCGGAGGATACCCGTAATGTCATGATCGATCTGCCTCCCAAGCGCGGGTTGATACTTGACCGGAATCTGGAAAAACTGGCGATGAATGTTCCGCGGTATTCAATATACGCCATTCCGCGCCACATGAACGACAAAGAACGGGAACGGGCCGCCGAAGACCTCTCAGTAATCCTTAACAAAGATAAGGCCGAAATCCAGGCTAAGCTGTCAAAGGACAAGCTATTTGTCTGGATAGACAGAAAAGTATCCGACGACAAAGCGCGCGCGATAAAAAAGCGGCGCCTCGCCTCAGTAGATTTTATTTCCGAAAGCGAAAGGAGCTATCCGAATAATTCGCTTCTGGCGCACGTCCTGGGTTTTGCCGACATAGACAATAAGGGGATTGAGGGGCTGGAAAAATATTATGACCGAGAGCTGCACGGCGTCCCCGGTTACCGGCATATCGTAGTGGATGCAAAACGGCGCCAGGTAAGCGCGCCCGAAGATGATTTTTTTCCTCCCCGCAACGGCTATAACCTCGTGCTGACGGTAGATGAGACGATACAACACATAGCGGAAAAGGCGATGATGAATTCGGTCGATAAATATAATCCGAAATCCGCAAGTGTGGTAGTAATGGACCCATATACCGGCGGGATACTCGCTCTTTGCAACTGGCCTGCTTATAATCCGAATAATTTTGCTGACTCCACCCTGGAAGAGAAGCGGAATATTGCGGTGACCGACCTGTTTGAGCCCGGCAGTTCCTTCAAGATTGTTACCGCCAGCGGAGCGCTGGAAGAAAAAGTCGCTGCCCTTGACGACGAATTTTTCTGCGAAAACGGCAAGTACCTTATTGCCGGCAAGATACTTCACGACCATGATTCGCACGGCATACTGAAATTCAGAAATATAATAGAAGTCTCCAGTAATATCGGAACCGTAAAGATCGCGCAAAAATTAGGGCCGGACAAATTATATAGATACATAAAATTATTCGGCTTTAACAAAAAGACGGGCATAAACCTGCCCGGCGAAGCTACAGGTATTCTGCGGCCTACCTCCGCATGGTCAAAGACATCAATGACTGCTTTGCCTATAGGGCAGGAAGTAGGCGTTACGGCCATGCAGATGGTTTGTGCTATCGCGGCGATTGGCAACGGCGGAGTCCTTCTCGAGCCGAGGATTGTAGATAAAATAATAGATGAAAAAGGTGTCCTTATTAAGGAATTTAAGCCCAGGGGCGTGAGGCGGGTGATATCACAGGAAACCTGTGCGAAGGTGAAGGAAGTGCTCAAGATGGTGGTGGATACAGGAACCGGGACGAGGGCCGCGGTTCTGGGATATTCAGCCGCCGGAAAAACAGGTACGGGCCAGCGCCTGGAAGCCGACGGATCA
>CAYIQH010000008.1:0-20989 GCA_964365575.1 uncultured Planctomycetia bacterium
TCGGCTATAAAGTTGTGATAACACCGAGCGAAGTGCGCCAGTATTATGATCAGCATATAGCCGAATTCGTGGAGCCGGAAAAGGCTGAGGTATTAAATATACTGGTGAGAAAAAAAGAGGGGGCCGAGGAGAAGTCCAAAGAATTGATCAAAAAAATAAAAGCCCTCCTGGACGGCGGGCAGGATTTTGAGGAAGTAGCGAAAAGATATTCGGAAGGCCCGAATGCCAAAGGCGGCGGCAATATGGGGCTTATCAAGCGCGGAGAAATGATGAAGGAGATAGATGAGGTCATATTTTCCCTTCCGGCGGGCAGCGCATCTGATGTCGTAGAGACCTCTATAGGTTATCACATATTCAAGGTTACACAAATAGTGCCGGCAAGATCCAAAGATTTTGATTCCGCCAAAGCGGAAATAGAAGATGTGATATATCAAAAGAAGATAAATAAGAATTTAGAGAAGTGGCTGAAGGACCTGAGGGAAAATGCCTATATCTCCGTCAAGTAGGCCAGTGCTTGCGCTTACTATGGGCGACCCGGCAGGGATAGGGCCGGAGATAATTTTAAGGGCTCTTGCCAGACCTGCAGTAAAAAATCTAGCGGATTATATAATAATCGGCGATTTAAAAATTCTCAGCAGGACAAAAGATCTTCTCGGCAGACACCGCATACCATGCCTGAGAGATCTATCCAAAATAAATATTCTTGATTTAGAAAATGCGCCCATGCCGGGTTTTTCTTTCGGCAAAGAAGGTGCGGCTTGCGGTAAGGCTTCCATAGAGTATATCAGGCGGGCGTTTGATCTGGTCAGGTCGGGTGCTGCTGACGGTATGGTTACCGCCCCCATTAACAAATCTGCAGCGAGGAAATCCGGCTTTCAGTTTCCCGGGCATACTGAATATCTGGCAAGCCTGTCAGGGGTAGATGATTTTGTAATGATGTTGGCAGGGGGGCCTCTTAAAGTGAGCCTGGTTACGAGGCACATACGGCTGGGAGATGTTTCTAAAAAAATTACTGACAAAAATATCAGCGATACAATAGCAATGACGCTGCGCGCGTTGAAAACAGATTTCCGTATAGCAAAACCGCAGATAGGCGTATGCGCGTTGAATCCGCATGCAGGAGAAGGCGGGATTTTAGGTGACGAGGAGGAGCGGATAATAGCTCCGGCTGTACGCAGATTCAAGAGATCCGAGGTGCACGGCCCGTTTCCTGCCGATTCAATTTTTTACGATGCCTACAGAGGAAAATTTGACTGTGTTGTATGCCTTTACCACGACCAGGGGCTGATCCCGCTTAAGATGATAGCGCGGGACAACGGCGTTAATATCACGCTGGGGCTTGGTTTTGTGAGGACTTCTCCTGATCATGGTACGGCTTTTGATATCGCCGGAAAAGGAAAGGCGGATCCGGGTTCCATGGAGGCAGCCATAAAGACAGCGGCTTTTATGGTTGCCAGCAGAAAGCGCGATGCTGTCAAAAAACGAAATTAAATCGTTGGAAAAAAAGTTCGGTTTCCGGCCGCAGAAACGCCTCGGCCAGAATTTTCTGATAGACGGCAATATAAAAAATAAATTGCTTGAAGCGGCCGGCCTCGGAAAGGGCGATATAGTCCTGGAAATAGGGCCCGGACTTGGCCAGTTAACTTTTGATATATCGGCACGGGTTATGGATGTAATCGCCGTAGAATTTGATAAAAAGATTTTTTCAATACTTAAGGATCTGACTGAAGGCAATAATAACATACGACTCGTGCATCAGGATTTTTTGAAGACAGACCTACGTAGTATTGTTCCGGACGGCAGAAAAGCGAAAGTGATTTCAAACCTTCCTTACTACATCAGTACGCCGATTATCCTGAAACTGCTGGAAAATAAGGGATGCATTGATTCGGCATTGCTTACGCTACAGACTGAGGTGGCGGACAGGCTGTCTGCGGCGCCAAACACGAAACAATACGGTTCGCTCACGCTCTTCGCATCTTTCCATGCTGAGATAAAAAAACTTTTCAGCATAAAAAAGAATTCGTTTTATCCGGTCCCGAAGGTAGATTCCACAGTCATTATGCTGAAGCCGCGGACAGAGCCGCCGGTAAAGGTAAAGGATGAGAACGCTTTGCTGGAATTGATCAGAGCGGGTTTCTCATCACGCCGCAAGACCCTCATTAACGCGCTTTTAGCAAAAAATTTCAGGGAGCTATCCAGGCATACCATCCAGAAAATCCTCCGGGAATCCGGCATATCTGAGACTGTAAGAGCCGAAGCACTCAGCCTCCAGGATTTTGCAGTCATTTCCGAATCTATATCACATTCGCAATAATGTCATGGTGCGAGTGCGAAACTCCTATTCGCGTCTACAAAATTTTTTAACGCTTTTCACTTCGCCAAAAATCGGGGGCGAAATAACTCGGCGGCACTACCGTACCGCCTCATCCCCCGACGATACGTCGGGGGACCGCTGCGCGGACAGATTTCGCCCTTTTATAAACCGATTTTTGGCTCGTTCAAAGCTAAAATTTTTAAGGCCGCTCATAGGAGTTTCGCACTCGTAATACGCTATTACCAAGCATAATGAAGGCTCTGAGCCATTAAAATTTCAAGTCTTTTTACGCAGATTTAGGCGGTTAAATAGGGCGGTGGACTGTCCGAGCCGACACGGAAGTGTCAGGCGAGTTCACCGCCACCGCCTAAATCAAGGAAAAAGACGACCCCGAGTATTACGAGGGGATGAAATTTTTAGGCGAAGAGTCTTTCATTATGCGGGGTATTTTGCCATCTACAATTGACATTTCGCAGTTCGTGTGGTAGTTTATACTATAATATTACTCTATAGCAATTTATTAGCCGATATAGGATACGTAAATGCCGATAACTAAAAGTGATGTAAAATATATTGCCAATTTAGCAAGGCTGAAATTGACCGAAAAAGAAACCGAGTATTTTACGGGGCAATTGAGCAATATCATTGGTTATGTGGACCAATTGAAAGAATTGGATACGGCAAATATTGAACCCACCACGCATGCGATGCCTATCCAGAATGTCTTCAGGGAAGATACCGTAAAGCCTTCGTTAAAAGTGGAGGATGCCCTGAAGAATGCACCCGCGAAGGAAAACAGCCTTTTTAAAGTCCCAAGGATTATTGAAGAGGCTTAGATCCCTCGTCCGCTACGCGGAACTCGGGATCAATTCCCCCGCAAGGCGGGGTCATTGAGGAAGCATAATGGACTTGAATAAACATACCGCTTTTCAGCTTCTCAGGATGCTGGATGCCGGCCAGATAAGCGCCGCCGAAATATTAGATGACGTTTTGAAGCGGATTGATGCTGTTGAAAATAAAGTAAAGGCCTTTGCCAGTATTGTTGACCGCAAGGCTCTGCGCCAAAAGATATCTCCCTCAAAAAAAGGCAGCCTGCGCAATATACCGATCGCCCTTAAAGATAACCTGTGCGAGATGGGATTCCCTACGACATGTTCTTCAAAAATTCTGAAAGGATTTAATCCTCCCTACAATGCGACGGTAGCAGAAAAGCTTGTAAGTGAAGGCGCCATATTCATTGGTAAGGCCAATATGGACGAGTTTGCGTTTGGTTCGTCCTGCGAAACCTCCTGCTACGGACCGACCAAAAATCCGTGGGATTTAACTAGGATACCGGGCGGCTCAAGCGGCGGCTCCGCAGCATCGGTAGCGGCGGATGAGGCAATAATGGCGCTCGGCTCTGATACGGGCGGCTCAATAAGGCAGCCGGCAGCATTATGCGGCGTCGTCGGGCTTAAGCCTACATACGGCCGTGTGTCGCGATACGGCCTCATAGCATTTGCGTCAAGCCTGGACCAGATCGGCCCTATAACCAAAGATGTCGCAGACTCTGCTTTGCTTTTGAAGGTAATAGCCGGTTATGACGAAAAGGACTCCACGTCTGTAGATATGCCGGTCCCGGATTACTGCGGATTTCTTAATGCCGACATAGGCGGGATGAAAGCAGGCGTACCTAAAGAATATTTTGTTGAGGGCCTGGATAGGGAGGTAGGAGAAGCGGTAAAAAACTCCATTAATATTTTTAAAAAGATGGGCGTAAAGATAGTAGACATAAACCTGCCGCATACAAAATACGCAGTCAGTACTTATTATATAATCGGCCCGGCAGAGGCAAGTTCAAATCTCGCGCGCTTTGACGGCGTTCAATACGGACACCGAAGTGCCGATGCCAAAAACATTATCGATATGTATATGAATACAAGGTCAGAGGGCTTTGGGAATGAAGCTAAAAGGCGGCTCATGCTGGGCACCTATGTCCTGAGCAGCGGTTATTACGATGCCTATTATCTGAAAGCGCTCAAGGTAAGGACGAAGATCAAAGAAGATTTTGACAGGGCGTTTAGCGAATGCGATTTTATATTGACCCCCACGTCACCTACGGCTGCGTTCAAAATAGGTGAAAAGGCAGACGATCCTCTGAGCATGTATTTGTCCGATGTATACACGATACCCGCAAATCTGGCGGGTATACCGGCAATGTCAATACCCTGCGGATTTACTCAGAAAGGCTTGCCGATCGGCCTGCAGATACTGGCCAGGGCATTTTCCGAGGATGTTATTTTCAAGGCGGCGCATGCCTTTGAAACAAATACAGATTTTCATAAAAGGAAACCGGCGTTATGAAATATGATGTCTATATAGGGCTTGAGGTCCATCTTCAGTTATCTACTAAGACGAAGGCCTTCTGTTCCTGCAGTACGATATTCGGAGAGGAGCCTAACAGTCAGACGTGCCCTGTATGCATGGGTTTTCCGGGGGCGCTGCCGGTCCTGAATAAAGAAGCCATGGTGCGCGCGATAAAGGTAGCACTTTCCTTAAACTGTTCAATTGCCGAAAGTATGAAATTCGACCGCAAAAACTACTATTATCCAGACCTGCCGAAGAATTTTCAGATTTCGCAATATGATAAACCACTTTCATATGACGGCTACCTTGACATAATTGTTGGAGGTACTCCCAAGAGGATACGCATAAAAAGAGTTCACATGGAAGAAGACGCCGGCAAACTTTTTCACAAAAACGATTACAGCCTTGTTGACTATAACCGGTCAGGGACGCCGCTTCTTGAAATTGTTTCTGAACCGGATATGTCGTCGCCCGAAGAGGCGTATGTGTATCTGAGTTCGCTGAAATCGCTTTTAAGGTATCTGGACGTGTCAGACTGTAACATGGAAGAAGGAAGCCTTAGATGCGACGCGAATATATCTCTCAGTCCGGCAGGCTCGGGGAAGTTAGGCGTAAAAACAGAACTTAAAAACATGAATTCTTTCAAGTGGGTAAAGAATGCCCTTGAATATGAGGTGAAGAGACAGGCGTCCCTTTTGGACAATAGCGAAAAGATGACACAGGATACGCGGTTGTGGAATGTGGAAAAAGGCGTGACCATTGCGATGCGCTCAAAAGAAGAGGCGCATGATTACCGGTATTTTCCCGAACCGGATCTTGTTCCCTTTGTTGTGAGTAAAGAATTAGTGGAAGGCGTAAAGAAAGGTATCCCGGAACTTCCGAAGGAAAAGATGAGCCGTTTTATTCTGCAGTACTCCATACCCGAATATGATGCGTTTGTGCTGACACAGGAGAGAAAGACATCCGAATTTTTCGAGCAGGCAGTCTTGGCGTATAATAACCCCAAAAGCATATCCAACTGGATAATGGGCAGCATCAATGCAATACTGAACGAGAAGAATGCGGATATAGAAGGGACTAAGCTTTCACCGCAGAACCTGGCGGATATGGTTAAGATGATAGACGAAGGCGTGATAAGCATTAAAATCGCGAAAGAGATCCTTTCTGAGATGGCCGATAAAGGTGAATCGCCGCAGGTGTTTGTTGAAAAGAAAGGGCTTAAGCAGATATCCGATATGGGCGAGCTGGAAAATGTGATTGAAAAGGTAGTAAAAGCCAACGATGAATCAGTGAGCGCCTATAGGGGCGGTAAGAAGAATGCGTTGGCATATCTGATAGGGCAGATAATGAAGGAAACGCATGGTAAGGCAAACCCTAAGATAGTGAATGAACTATTAATTAAGAAGCTTGACTGATCAAAGTAGCTTAAAGCTTATAGCTAAATGACAAAGGAGAAACATGAAACTAAGAAAAGTTATATTATGGATAGCTCTAATCGCGCTGCTGGTTGCGTTGCGGACGGCAGACTGCGCGCCTAAGACAGAGCAGAGTACCGGTAAATCTGCCATGTATGAGCAGATTCAGATATTTTCGGATGCCATTACTCTTATTCAGCAGCATTACGTAGATGACGTTGAGCCTAAAAAACTCATCTACGGCGCGATGGGAGGGATGCTGAAATCCCTTGACCCATACAGCCAATTTATGGACCCGGATACTTACAACGAGATAAAAGTGGAAACTACGGGAAGGTTCGGCGGCCTTGGGATTGAAATATCCATACGCGACAACTTATTAACTGTAATAGCCCCGATTGACGGAACGCCTGCGTACAATGCGGGCGTGAAGGCGGGTGACAAGATAGTAAAGATCAACGGCGAGCTGACCAGGGAGATAACGCTGATAGACGCTGTGAAAAAACTTAGAGGCGAACCCGGCACGACCGTCAATCTTACTATTCTTCGCGAGGGCGAGAACAAACTGCTGGAGTTTCCGATTAAGCGGGATATTATAAAGATCACGAGTGTAAAAAAGTTTGATGTCATAAAAGATAACATAGGCTACATAAGGCTTGTGGAATTTCAGGAAGATACGGAGAAGGAGCTTAATAAGGCACTTGCGTCGCTTGAGGGAAAAAAAATAGGCGGATTAATACTGGATCTCAGGGATAATCCGGGCGGGCTTTTGAACAGCGCCGTGGACGTGTCGGATAAATTTCTGGATAATAATGAGATGATCGTGAGTACCAGAGGCAGGCAGAAAGACCAGGTCATGGAATTCCGCGCTCACAATGAAGGAGTTCCTCATAATTATCCTATTGTAGTGCTGGTCAATGGAGGCTCAGCCAGTGCATCGGAAATCGTTGCAGGCGCCATACAGGACAATAAAAGAGGCATTGTCGTCGGCGTAAAGACATTCGGCAAAGGATCTGTCCAGACAGTAGTGCCGCTTTCCGACGGGTCTGCGCTCAGGATTACTACCGCCAAATATTTTACGCCCAGCGGCAGGTCTATTATGAATGACGGTATAGATCCGGATGTTGTGGTTGAGCAGAAGGAATACAAAGAAGTGCCCAAGGAGAATGCAGGCGATATCTTCGCGAGTCTCGAAGAGAAAGATGTCTCCGCCGAAGGCGGATCCGCCTCAGGCGGAAAAAAAGCTGTAACAGAGAAGACGGTGGAAAAAACGCCGTATGATCATCAGTTATCAACGGCTATTGACATACTGAAGGGTATAATAGCATATAAAGACAAGGGCATCAATGGGTAATCTCCCGAGAGGCGCAAAAATAGCCATTGCCGCAGTCCTGGCAATAGGCATGATTCTGATTTTTTTCGCAAAAAGAGATTATGCGAAAGAGACGCAGCGGCTAGACTCTATAATCCTGAAGGTCATTGAAGATTGCGGGATAAGTGACAAGAATTTTCTGTACGGCAGGCAGGAGCGGGGCAAAAGCGGCGGCCACACTTTTCTCAAGATTACGCGCAGGTACGAGATAGGACCCGGATTCAGTTTTGACAAGTTTCAGTCTGCTATGGCCGATACGTTGCAGAGAACGGATTTTAGGCCGGTAAAGTTTACAGTAACAAAAGATCCGAAAAAAGAAGAGCATACCGCGTTTTTTTCATTCAAAGACAGAATAGTCTACGAAATATCTTTTTTGAAAAAGAAGCACAGGCTGATCGCCAAAGCGAAAGGGAAGGGCGCCAGAATTGTAATAGTGCTTGATGATTTCGGCTATAACATGAACAACCTTGACGCACTTTACGGGATAAATACGCCGTTGACAATATCAGTGCTACCAAATCTGGCTTATTCCAAGCGAATATCCGAAGAGGCCGGCACTAAGAAACTTGAAGTCATACTCCATCTGCCGCTTGAGCCAAAAAGTGATAAAGAGCGCATTGAATCCGGGACAATAATGACAGATATGGCCCCGAAAGAGGTTAGGACGATTTTGGCGAATGCCCTAGCTGACGTACCCGGCG
Organism: uncultured Planctomycetia bacterium; assembly: GCA_964365575.1. Lineage (GTDB taxonomy): Bacteria > Omnitrophota > Gorgyraeia > JAHIPI01 > JAHIPI01 > CAYIQH01. Next base: position 8,152 of record CAYIQH010000008.1, read on the forward strand.
CAAAGGGCGTTTCCAATCATATGGGCTCCAAGGCCACCGAAGACCGGGATCTGATGAAGGTGATATTTGATGACCTGAATAAGAGGCGTCTTTATTTTCTGGATAGTCTGACCGCGGACGATTCTGTATGCGCCGAAGTCGCTGCTAAGTCAAAAATACGCATTGCGACAAGGAACGTATTTCTGGATAATGAATCGGATGAAGGTTACATAGAAAACCAGATAAGACGGACTGCTGAAATCGCAGCCAAGACCGGCTCTGCGGTGGGCATTGGCCATGACAGGCCGGCGACCGTCAGAGTTTTAGCAAGGATCATACCGGAACTTAAAAATGACGGCTTTCAATTCGTATATCTTTCGGAGATTGTGAAGTAAGATGCTTACACTCGGGATCGAGACGTCGTGCGATGAGACTTCTGTAGCGGTAGTCAAAGATAATAATATTCTTTCGAACTCGGTATCATCAAGCGTCGATCTGCATAAGGATTTTGGCGGGGTTATTCCCGAGATAGCGGCGAGATATCACGTCGAATACATAAATTATGTTCTTGATGACGCCCTTAAAACAGCGGGTAAGCGGCTGGAAGATATAGACCTTATTGCGGTCACAACGCGGCCCGGACTAGTGGGCGCTCTTCTTGTGGGTATATCGCTTGCTAAGTCGCTGAGTCTGGCGCTGGATATTCCGCTTATCGGGGTGGATCACCTGATAGCGCATCTTTACGCTGCTTCGATATGCGGTAACGGCGTTAAGTTTCCGTTTGTCGGATTCGTGGTCTCCGGCGGACATACGAACCTGTTTCTGGCGCGCGACGTAAAGAGATATAAACTTTTAGGGCAGACGCTGGATGATGCGGCCGGCGAGGCATTTGATAAAGTCGCTAAGATGCTCGGCCTCGGATACCCGGGCGGGCCGGTGATAGAAAAAAGAGCTGCCAAAGGCAGAATTGACAAAAAACTTTTTTCGCGTGATGATTTTGATGAAAGCCTGAACTTCAGCTTTAGCGGCATAAAGACAGCGGCGTTATATTATTTAAGAAGTAAAGGGCTAAGGGCGAGGAAGCGGCAGGAAGTAAATAATATAGCCGCAAGTTTCCAAGATGCAGTCACGGACATTTTGGTCAAAAAAGCGTTCGAAGCGGTGAGACGGCAAAAAGTCAGGACGCTCGTACTTGGCGGCGGTGTTACCGCCAATTCAATACTGAGAGACAAAATGGCGGATCAAGCGCAGTATAACGGCGTGAAATTGCACCTCCCGCCGATGAAATTGTGCCTTGATAACGCGGCGATGGTCGCCGGACTCGGAGGAGCCTTGTATAAAAAAGGCGTGAGATCAGATCTTTATGCTACCGCGCAGTCAAGCAGCGTATATACAGTATAAAATACCCGGCCCAAGAGGATAGGCCGGTATTTCGCTTGTGCGAAAGGAGAAGAACTATGACACAGCTTAGTGACGGCCAGCTTATCTGGCGCCTGGTTTTAAGCGCGGTTCTTTCCGGAATAGTGGGCATGGAAAGGGAAATGCGCGGAAGATCCGCCGGTTTAAGAACTCATATATTGGTGGGTTTAAGTTCCTGCCTTCTGATGGTACTTTCTATTTTTGTCGCGCAAAGTTTTGGCGAGCCTCATGTCTTTGACCCCGGCCGGATCGCGGCAGGGGTAGTAACCGGCATAGGGTTTCTCGGCGCCGGCACTATAATACGGTTTGGTGAATCAGTGAAAGGGCTGACTACAGCGGCGAGTTTATGGTCGGTTGCCGCGTTAGGGTTGGCGATCGGTGTAGGATTTTATGCCGCGGCTTATGCTACAACAGCACTTATGCTGATCACATTATTAGTCTTGTCAAAAGTTGAAAGAAACATCAGCGCCACGAAAGGAAAGGGAGGTGCGGCATGATGAGAAGAAAGGCAAGAGAAGAAGAGCCGAAGGAAAAAATTCTTGATGTTGATGCCACAATGCAGGGTACGTTGACTTTCCGCGATGCTGTGAATCTCAGGATAAACGGAAGTTTTGAGGGTACACTTGACACGAAGGGGAGTCTGACTATTAGCGAGACGGCCGTTGTCAAAGCGGAGATACGGGGCGAGAATATCGTGATTGCAGGCCGTGTTTACGGCAATGTAATCGCAGAGCGCGAACTGAAGCTTATCCCGCCGGGGCATGTGACGGGAAACATAACTACGCCCCGTCTCAATATACTGGAAGGGGCCATACTGGACGGCGAATGCCATATGACAGCCCCCAGCGCGAATACATCGGGCCACAGAAAAAGTATTTTGACCGCCGAAGAACTCGCGAAATATCTTGAGGTTGACACATCCATGGTATTTGAGTGGGCCAATTCCGGAAAATTACCTGCATACAAAGATGAGGATATCTGGAAATTTGAGCAGGATAAAATTGATGAATGGGTAGCGAACGGTAAAGTTATTTAACTAAGGACATATAAATGCACGACAAACTCATGAACATAAAAGAGGTAGCCGAATACCTCAACCTTTCCGAAGAAGGCGTCAAGGAACTGGTGACAAAAGCCAAAATTCCTGCCTATAAAGTGGGCGGGCTTCTTCTGAGATTTAAAAGGGAACAGGTTGAACTGTACCGTAAAAGGTCTGCTTCCGGCGATATGCCGGAAAATACTGCGCCGGTTAACAGGGCGGAAATCCGTTTTGCCCATCTCGTCGGAGACCGGAGTCGAGGCACAGGCCGCCGTATTTTTAAACGGCAAGGCGAGACAGTTCCTTATTCTTTTGTGGAAAGGCTGGAAGATTTTCTCTATTACAACGATTTTTATATACTTTCGCTTATATTGCTGGTCTTAGTTGTATTTGCGATATTTGAATGAGAATAATATACCATGCGCGATGAAAAGATGTTACATGAAATATTGAGAAAAGTCCGGGGCCGAAAAGTCTCCGTCAAAGACGCCGCTAAGGTGCTGAGCGGTTTCCCCTCGGTGGACCTTAAATTCGCAAATTTGGATTGCAGCCGGCATTCCCGGTGCGGCTTTCCGGAAGCGGTATATTGCGAGGGCAAGACCATAGAGCAGATAAAACGCATAACAAAAGAGATGCTGAAGCGGGATGGTTTTGTATTGTTGACTCGCCTGCCGGAAGCTGCGTATAACCGCATAAAACGGGCATTGCCTGAATTAAAATATAACAGGCTCGGCAGAGCGGCTTATTATTCCAAAAAAACTCAGGCGCAGCGGCCGCATCCCAAAAGAAAACCTGTCCTCATTATAACGGCAGGCACATCAGATATTCCGGTGGCGGAAGAGGCCAAGACGACTCTCCTGGCCGCAGGAAATGAAGTGAAGACGCTTTACGATGTGGGCGTAGCCGGTATGCATCGCCTGCTCAATAAGGCAGACGAGATTAGAAACACTAATGTCATTATAGTTATAGCCGGCATGGAAGGCGCGCTCGCTAGCGTCGTTGGCGGTATTGTTTCTAAGCCGGTGATTGCGGTGCCGACGAGCACGGGATACGGGGCAAGTTTCAAAGGCGTGGCGCCGCTTCTCGCTATGCTCAACAGCTGTGCGCCCGGAGTTTCAGTCGTGAACATTGATAACGGATTCGGCGCCGCGTGCGTGGCACATATGATAAACACTATCAACTTATAGCTTCCGCCGGAGGCGGATCAGCCTCCGGCTGATACAGCTGGAAAATATGCCTATAAAACCTGACATCATAGCAGAGATGCTGAAGGGCACAGGCCTTCTTAAGGCCGATGACATAAAGGACTCCCTGCGCCAGCAGCGCGATACGAGAGAGCGCCTCGGCCTCATATTGCTGCGCAAAGGCTCTATAAATGACGAGAATATACGGAATATCGTGACTACGCAGATCGGCGCTGATGTCCAGGACACGCGCGATCTGAAGATTGATCAGGATGTCCTTCGCAGAATGCCGATGACATTTGCCCACCATCACCGCGTTGTCCCGATAAAATTTAATAATAATATTCTTACGGTAGCGACCGATAATCCTTTTAATTTTCTTGCGTTCGGCAATTTCAAACTATTTCTCGGATGCGACATTGAGGGTATCCTTACTACCGAGGCCGACATTGACGAGCTGCTGGAAAAATATTACGGCCTGAAAGAAGGTGCTCCGATAGATGCTCTTGTGGCCGGCATGGACACGAAGAAAAAAGTTACGCTGCGGGAGATGAGGGAAGAAAAGGAGGCGGCGGTATCTAAGGGAGAAGAGACGCCGGTAGTGAAATTAGTCAGCCTTCTTATTGCCGAGGCATTTAAAAAGAGAGCGAGCGACATACATATTGAGCCGCTGGAAAGCAAATTCCGCATAAGATACAGGATAGACGGCGTCCTGTATGAAGTCCCCGGGCCGCCGAAGCGGCTGCAGGCTTCCGTGATAAGCCGCATAAAAATTATGGCCGGCATGGATATAGCCGAAAAAAGGCTGCCGCAGGACGGCAGGATCAGGATAGAAATCGGCAGCAAAGAGCTGGACCTGAGGGCTTCAACGCTTCCGGCCATATACGGCGAAAGCGTAGTCTTAAGGATACTTGATAAATCCAGTTTTCTTTTCGGGCTCAAGGAGCTGGGGTTTATGCCGGAAGACGAAAAGAAATTCGAACGGCTTATAAAGATGCCGAACGGTATATTTCTCGTAACCGGCCCGACCGGAAGCGGCAAGACAACGACGCTTTATGCGTCTTTGAGCCACATAAACAGGCCGGATAGAAAATTAATCACGGTAGAAGACCCCGTAGAATACCAGATAAGCGGCATAAATCAGGTCCAGGTCAAGCCGCAGATAAATCTGACCTTTGCTACGGGCTTAAGGAGCATATTGCGCCAGGCGCCTGACGTAATAATGATCGGCGAAATCAGGGATTTTGAAACGTCACAGATAGCGATACAGGCGGCACTGACCGGGCATCTCGTCTTTTCCACGCTGCACACCAATGATGCCCCAGGCGCTGTGACGAGGCTTATAGATATGGGGATAAAGCCGTATCTGGTCGCATCTGCTGTTCAGGCAGTGCTCGCACAGCGGCTGGTAAGGGTGATATGCTCGGCGTGCAAGATGGAATATAAACCCGGCAAAGAGGAATTAGATGCGATAAATCTGAGGCCGGAGCAGCTGAAGAATGCCAAATTCCACAAAGGAAAAGGCTGTGGCGAGTGCACGCAGACCGGCTATAAAGGCAGGATCGGTATTTTTGAACTGCTTATTATGACCGACGAAATCAGAGAGATTGTCTTTGAAAAAGTTTCCAGCAGCGTCATCAAAGAAAAGGCAAAGAATTTAGGAATGGTTACATTGCGGGAAGACGGCGTAAGAAAGGTTCTTAAGGGAATGACTACCATATCCGAGGTGATGAGAGTAACGCAGCAGGATGTTGTTTGACAGCTTTAAGCCGTAAGCTATAAGTTCTAAGCAGGAATATAGCTTAAGGCTTAAAGCTTATAGCTAACAAGTTATTAACGTGGGGGAAAACATGGAAATAGATCAATTATTACAGATATGCATTGAAAGAAACGCGTCCGATATCCATCTTACCGTCGGGAAACCGCCTACGCTGAGAGTGGATGGCATGCTTGACCCGCTTGATTATAATCCTTTGAGTGCGGCGGATACGGAGAATCTTATCAAGTCTATAACGAGTGAAAGCCATCTGCAGAAAGTGCAGAAATTCGGCGGCGTAGATTTCGGCCTAAGCTTCGGAGATGTCGCGAGATTCCGTGTATCGGTGTATAAACAGAAGGGTTGCTGGGGGACATCGCTCAGATTAATACCGTCAAGGCTTCTTACGTTTGAGGAGATCGGCCTGCCGATTATCGTTAAGGAACTGCTCCACAGGCCGAGAGGGCTGATACTTGTTACCGGCCCGACGGGCAGCGGCAAGACAACGACGCTTGCATCAATGACCGACTACATAAATTCCAACCGCGATGCGCACATAATAACGATAGAAGACCCGATAGAATATTATCATGAACATAAAAAGGGTATTGTAACTCAGCGCGAATTAGGAGTTGACGTTTTTTCATTCAGTGAAGCGATAATAAAGGGTTTAAGGATGAATCCGGACGTGATCCTCGTAGGCGAAATGCGCGACCTGGCCACGATTGAGGCGGCTATTCTCGCCGCTGAAACAGGGCATCTCGTCTTAGCCACTTTGCATACCATAAGCGCCGCGCAGACTGTTGACAGGATAATCAACGTCTTTCCGCCTCAGCAGCAGGAGCAGGTGAGGATACAGCTTTCTACGTCCATTCTGGCTATATATTGCCAGCAGCTTCTTACAAAAGCGGCTAAAAAAGGCCGCGTGGCTGCATTTGAAATCATGGTCACGACGCCGTCTATCCAGAATCTGATACGTGAGAAGAAGACATTCCGCATTACGTCCGATATCCAGACCGGCGCAAAATACGGCATGAAGACATTTGATTCGTCTCTGGTAGAATTGTATCAGCGCAACCTCATTGACTATCAGACAATGTTATCCAAGGCGTTTGAGCCGGATCAGATTGAGTTAAGGTTTCAGAGGGGGAAGAAATGACCGATAGGAAATATAAATCCCTGGGGAAATTACTGCTGGACAGGGGTCTGATCACCGAAAGCCAGCTGCAGCAGGCGCTTGACGAGCAGAGGTATACAGGCAAGCTGCTGGGCAGGACTATGGTGGAACTAGGATTTGTCAAAGAAGAAGATATACTTAAGGCTCTGGGCGTGCAGGCAGGGATAGAATTTGCGGATCTGTCAAAAACGGAAATACCGCGTGATGTGCTGCAAAAAGTCTCCCCGACCATCATAAAAATATACAAGATCATGCCGGTAAAGTTTGAAGAAAACACGCTTACCATAGCGATGAGCGATCCGCTTAATGTCAATATATCGGACGATCTCCGCTTCATGCTGGGGTTTAACATAAAAGGCGTTATCGCCCGGGAAGCCGATATAACAGAGGCAATTCAGAAATATTACGGCGAAAGCGGGGAATCCATAAACGAGCTTCTGGGTGAGATAGAAAAAAGGGTCCCGACCGTCCCGGTGGAAGAAGAGGAAGAGGTAACTGACGTCATAGTCCTGCAGGAACTTGCGTCCCAGCCGCCGGTAGTGAAACTGCTGAACCTCATACTTCTACAGGCCGTAAAGGACAGGGCATCCGATATACATTTTGAGCCGTTTGAAGATAAATACATGATACGCTACAGGGTGGACGGAATATTGTATGACATAACGAACCCTCCTCGGAACCTTGCCCTTGCCATAAGCTCAAGGATAAAAGTCCTGTCAAATCTGGATATAGCCGAACGCCGCCTTCCGCAGGACGGACGCATAATGGTATCGGTGGAAGGCAAGAATATTGACCTCAGAGTGTCCACGCTTCCGACGGTATTCGGCGAAAGCGTGGTCATGAGAGTCCTTGATAAAGACGTCGTAAGCCTGTCGCTGGACCAGGTCGGGATGCCGGAGGAAATAAAACGGGAAGTACGGCGTATAATTGAAAAGCCTAATGGCATAATGCTGGCGACCGGCCCCACGGGCTGCGGCAAGACGACCACTCTTTATTCGTGCCTTCGTGAAATTAATAAAATAGATTATAAAATCATAACGACTGAAGATCCTGTAGAGTATGACATACCCGGCATAATACAAGTTTCCATAAAACCTAAAATAAACCTGAATTTTGCGACGTGCCTCCGCCATATTCTGCGTCAGGATCCTGACATAATAATGGTGGGCGAAATCAGAGACGCAGAGACAGCCCAGATAGCGATACAGGCGTCTTTGACGGGGCACCTGGTCCTGAGCACACTGCATACGAATGATGCGCCCGGCGCGATAACGCGTATGGTAAATATGGGGGTGGAGCCGTTTCTTATAACTTCAACGCTTGAGGCGGTCATAGCGCAGAGGCTGGTAAGGGTGATATGTAAAAATTGCCGCGAAAGATATTATCCAGACCAGAAGACGCTTGAGGAGATAAATCTTACCAAGGAAGAATTGAAAGATATGGTATTTTACAGAGGCAAGGGCTGCAGCCAATGCAATAAGAACGGCTATAAAGGCAGGACCGGTATATACGAGCTGTTTGTTATTACGGAAGGCGTAAAGCCCCTGATAATGGGGAAGGCCCAGACGAGCGCTCTTCGGGAAGCAGCCCGCAAAGAGGGGATGACGACACTGAGGGATGATGCCCTCAGGAAAGTGCGCGAAGGTATAACGACGATAGAAGATGTTGTGCGCGAAACGCAGCAGTATGTGTAAAGGTGACAAGTGCCGATATACTCATATAAAGCAATAGATAAATTCGGAAAAGAGATAGTAGACGAGGTAGACGTCGCAAGTTATGACGAAGCGATAAAGCGCCTGCGAAGCCTCGGATATTTTCCTACCCAAATTACGGCAAAGCGCGCCAAGCAGCCCAGGGGCGGCGCCGGCGGAACGGGTATGGCACAGGGCACAGGATTTTCCCTGAATGTAAATATTCCGTTTCTCGGCGGCGGATCTGTCAAGTCAAAACAGATAACCATTTTTACGCGGCAGCTCGCGACACTTATAGGGGCAGGGCTTCCGCTTGTGCGAAGCCTTAATATTCTGCGCGACCAGATGAAGGGCGGCACTTTCCGCGGCGTCATAAGCAGTATTGCCAATCAGGTAGAGACCGGAAACACTTTCAGCGATGCGCTCCTCAAATATCCCAGAGTATTTTCCAAATTATTCGTCAATACAGTGAAAGCAGGCGAAACAGGAGGCGTTCTCGAAGTAGTCCTTACAAGGCTGGCTGATTTTAATGAGAAGAGCGAAAAGTTGCGCGGCAAGGTCAAGGCCGCGCTTGTCTATCCCGCACTAGTTATTACGATCGCGTTCGGAGTATTATCGTTTCTCATAATATTTGTCATTCCGAAGTTTATGGAACTTTTTAAAGAGTTAGGCACGGAACTCCCCCTGCCGACGCTTATACTTCTCCGGATAAGCGATTTTATGCAGCACCGCTGGCTGACAGTAATCATTTTTACGATAGGTATCATAATCTTTTATAATTTCCTGCTGAGATTGCCGGCCTTCAGATATTTTATTGACAAAGTTAAACTGAATTTGCCCGTATTTGGCGTTCTGATACAAAAAGTGGCGATCGCGAGATTTTCGCGTACGCTCGGGACGCTTATTTCAAGCGGCGTGCCGATTTTGCAGGCGCTCATGATTACCAAAGATACTGCCGGAAACGACGTCATAGCCCGTTCACTGGGCCGGGTCCACGACAGTATCCGTGAAGGTGAGTCTATAGCCGGGCCGCTGGCAAAAACACGGATATTTCCGCTTATGGTCGTCAATATGATAAGTGTAGGGGAGGAAACCGGGTCTATTGACCAGATGCTCAACAAAATAGCGGACACATTTGATGATGAAGTTGACACGGCCGTGGGTGCCTTAACCTCTATGCTTGAGCCGTTACTTATAATTTTTATGGGCTTGATAGTCGGCGGCATCGTAATATCTATGTTTTTACCGCTTGTCAAGCTATTGACTACCTTAAGCGCATAAGGTATACTTACTATTGGAGGGAATAATACACTATGTATAGAAAATATACGCAAGCCCTTACGTTAATTGAACTTCTGGCAGTTATGGTCATTATTCTGATCATCGCCGGGATGTTTGTGGGTGTAAGCGGACCGGCGAGTAAGTCCGCGAAAAAGAGGAAGGCTGAGGTCATGATTTCAGCGCTTGAGGTGGCGATAGGGATGTATAAGGCGGATACGGGGTTGTATCCGCCGTCTGACACTGCAGATGGGATTGGCACAACGGCAAAGTTAAACGATTATCTTAGCACGGGCGGAACTAATAGCGGAGTAACTCCGGCAACGGGTTGGTCGGGGCCGTATATGGAGTTTAAACAAGGGGATATTAGCCAAACTAACTGGACTATTATCGATCCATGGGGTAATTCTTATTTATATGATCCCAAAACTACAACTCATACACCGACTCATAATACAGCAAGTTTTGACCTTTGGTCGACAGGACCCGGCGGCACTGATGCTAATGGGACAATATACAAGCTAAACAACTGGTAGTTATGAAAACATGCGGCTTTACATTATTAGAAACTATAATAGTTTTGGCTATTATGACGATGTTTTTCGCAGTTAGCATACCGCTATTTACAAAATTTACGGAAAATGCAAAATTGGAAACGGCAACGAGAAGCGTGGTGAGCGCATTGCGTACTGCGAGAGTCTATGCGATTGCCAATAATATAGAATATTATGTCGTTTTTGATAAACAGACAGATCCTAACAGGCATATGTATTTTGTCTCACAGGATTCTATTAATCCCGTTGAAAAAAAAGATAAGCTGCCTGTAGGCGTATCATTTGGCGCGCTTCCCGGTGGCGGTGCAACATACAATGCGGGATTTAAAGCAACAGGCGAATTTAATACGACATTGCCTGATATAACAATTACGCTTACACATACGGGCGGGAGCGACACCAAAACAATTACAATTGAACGAACAACCGGACGGGCTAAAATACAATAATATGCATAAAAAAGGTTTTACGTTAATTGAAATCACAATATCGCTTTTAATACTCGCTATAGGCCTCGTGGGCATATTAACGCTTTTCCCGGTTGGCTTTGATGCCTCAGGCCGTGCAGCAAATATAACAGAAGCGACATTTTTGGCACAAGAAAGAATAGAGGACCTAAAACGTGTAGGCTATGCGGGTGAAGCAGTAACCACTGCGTTAGCGGCGGCACAGACCGGACAATGCCAGGATTATGCTGGAATTTATCTTAATTATGATTTTGCGATCAGCGCTTATCAGATTGGCGATATAAGCCTTGGCCTCAGAGAAGTAATCGTCAGGATTTACTGGCCGCACGGCACAACCCAGCGCAGCGTAGAACTAAGCACATATCTGGCTCAATATGAAATGTAAAAACAGGGGTTTGACATTAGTTGAAGTTCTTGTCGTCGTTACTATTCTGAGCGTTTTAGCGCTAAGTGTCTATACCGTTTTTAAAAGCGGGATAGATGCGTGGACGAAATCAGAGGCGCGGCTTGAAATATATCAGAACGGCAGAGCCGTGCTTGACCAGATATCACGGGAGATTGTGGGCGCGTTTACTACAGGTGGCCCTGATGGTGCGAAATTGGTCGGAACTAAATGGGCAACCCCGGCTGATCCGGATGAGCTGGAATTTGTAACGGATTTTGCGGATTCAGTTTACAAGATTCGCTATAAATTAGTAACGGATTCGACAATTGCCGCGAAAAAGGCATTGGAGCGCGGGTATATAGACTATAGTGTAGATACTGGCGAAACCTATGCGAGTACCACCTATCATCTTGTAGAATTTGTTCCTGCGACAATAGAGGCAGCAGTGAGTAACATTAAATTCAAATATCTTCCGGTAATGGCAATACCGACTGACATGGATGACTGGGGGACGAACGGAATGGACGAATGGCCGGGCAGCGAGCTTGAATACAGCCTGCCGGAGGCTATAAAGATAATATTAACGATGAAAGACGCGAATAATAAAGAGCGCACCCTTGAAACCGAAGTCTATTTGCCGAATAGTCAGGTGGAGTAGGTGAGAGCGATGAATAAAAAAGGTATAGCGCTAATAATGGCAGTTGGTGTTCTGGCGCTTCTGGCGATAATCGCCACAAGTTTTGCCCTGAACATGCGTCTTGAGTATCACGCCGCCACGAATTATTATAACGGCGTTAAGGCCCGGTATTTTGCCGAAGCGGCACTTACGCGCGCCATCGCGGAGCTGAGGGCGCATGTTAAATCAAGCGCTTTTGATGATTTAACAGAAACGTGGGGCACGAGCGGATATAATAATGCCAGTTACTTAACCGCTAGCAAAACAGCGGGTTATATAAATAGCTTGGGAACATCTCTGACCACGACAATTAAGGACGAGCAGCGAAAGATCAATATAAACACGGCAAACACGATTTTACTGACCAGCCTATTGACCGAATACGGCATCGCCAATGCGTCAACAAAGGCCAATGACATAGTAAGCAAGCGTACTGCGAATGGTTATAATAATCTTCGCGAGCTAGCGATAAGAGCGGATACTTCTTTCGGCCTTACTGCAGCCAATTTAAATACGATCAAAGATGCTGTTACTATCACTTCATATGTAGATCAAAATACTATGCCTACGCCTGCAAGATCGCCCGTTAATGTAAATACTGCCGGCAGCCCTGTGCTTGCGGCAGTGATAATGGGCATAGCCAATACCAGTTCTGCCGAAATCCCCGTTAACGTTTCGGCCATTTCGAAGGTGACCGCAGAACAAGTGGCCGGCAAATTGATAACCGACAGGCCTTTTAATACATGGAGCGACTTTAATGACGCGGTTGATGCGGCAGGTGTGTCTGTAAACGAGGCAACGGTTATAAAATATAACTGTAACCCTAATGGGCCTAAGCCAACAACATACACGACAGAATTTTGCTTTAATTCAGGCGGATATTATAGTGTTACCGCCCAAGGCACGGTTATTGACTTTTTGGGCTTAAAGCAGGCAGACCGTACTATCAGCGCGGTCGTAAAAATTTACGATATTTACAGCGAAACCACAAAAGCGCAGTTTAAGCTCGGTACACCTGTCCGCGTGACGTGGCTTGATTTGTGCCCTATTGATACAAGAGAGGCTAATTCTAAAGGCCTGTTTGGCTATTATGACATACCAACTTCCGCAGAATTCTATAATATGTATGGGACTGCCTTGACAATCTCTAATTCTATCAAACTGGTATATTGGGATAATTTTGACGACACTACTTATTCTGAATATAATTGGTTAAACGCATCGGATCCCGCC
>CAYIQH010000009.1:0-20224 GCA_964365575.1 uncultured Planctomycetia bacterium
AAAACCAAACATCCCGCTGGCGAACATTCCGTCTAACAATGACATCCTGAGACTGTCTTTTTTCTTGAGTGCCTCAACCTGCATGGGTTCCTTAATTTATATTTACAAAAAATAGGGACAGCGCCCATTTATTTTACCGTAGCGGAGGTTTAAACCTCCGCTACGTTTGTAGGAAAAATGGGCGCTGTCCCTATTTTTATTCAACCGGAATTATGATCTTCTGTCCTACCTCAAGCTTATTGGGATTTTTGATCCTGCTCTTATTCAGCTCATAAAGGTACTTCCATTTATAGGCGCCGCCGTATTCCTTCTGCGCTATCTTGGATAATGTGTCCCCGTTCTGGACTACGTATTCTCTCGTTGAAACCTTCAAGGCTGATTCTACGTTTTCTTTTTCTTCTACCAGATATTTGCCTTCTTCTATCGGCTTTGCTCCGGCTTCAACTTCAGCTGCTTCCGGAGCAGGTATCATCACTTCCTGTACTTCGGCGATCATAAACTGGGCATTACGGTCTTTCTCCATGCCAAATATATCGGTGACCGGCGCTATCGCGTCAAGCTTGCCTCTTGATATTATGCGTATGCGTTCATCGGGAATACCGCTCTGAAGCATAAATTCTTTTACCACTTCGCCGCGGCGCTTGCCCAATTTTACATTATACGACTCTGAACCGCGCACATCGCAATTGCCCGTAATGAGAATGCTTGAATCCGGATTTCTCTTTAAAGTCTCTACGGCTTTTTTCAGCACCTTTGCCGCGTCTTCGCGCAGATCAGATTTGTCAAAATCAAAGTATATCTTTACGTTCCTTATTATTTTCCTAATCAGGAGAGAAGGCCTTGGTTCCTGCGGTTTCGCCGGCGGAAGCTCCTCTTCCTTGTAATCATAAATGATCTTATATACGTAGACATAGCCCCTGTTGCCCCACAAAGGGCCAACTTCTCCGGGCTTGTCGGGCCACCACCAATATCCGCCCCGATCAGGATCTTTTACCGGAGCAGGCTTGGCATCTGTCGGCCACCACACGAATTTCTCCTGATGCTCTTCCAGCTCTTTTTTCCTGCTTATTTCCCTGTCCAAGCCAAATACCGAAGTCGTCAAAAAGGCCGCAGTAAGTAAAAATAATAGAACCCTCTTAGTCTTTCCCATAACAATCACTCCTATAGAACTGCTGAAACTATCAAAATTAATTGCTGGACGATGTGGGCGTGGTATTAAGATGCGCTTTAAGCTTTTCCCACGTCTTCGGCCCGACTTTACCGTCCGGCTTCAGGTTATTCTGTGTCTGAAAATCTGTTATTGCCTTTTTTGTCTTTGCTCCCAAAACACCGTCTACTTTACCTTGATAAAGATCCGCATTCTTCAACGCCTTTTGTATCTCTTCTACCGTCGGCTTTGCTGACGGAACTGCTGCCAGCTTAGGCTGTTCTACTGCTTCAACCGACTCTATCTTTGATTCTACGGGCTGGGGCAAAACAACTTCTACTTCTTTGGATTGCATTGCAGGCATCATCTCTATTTCCGATGTCATCTCTTCAAACTCGCTGGGCATTCTTACTTCTTCGGCTTTCTTGCCGCAACCGCTTACGAAAACCAGCGATGCAACCACTAAAAACAGAATCTTTTTCATCTTCCTTCTCCGATAATGATTTTATACTTCGACAAGCTCAGTATAACCCTGAGCAAGTCCGCGTAAGGCGGACGCGTCGAAGGGGTATTTTACGGGCATCCGGCGCATGAGCACTCTCATAAGCCCTTGCCCCTCCTAAACAATTACGAATAGCGTGATTATACAAAAAAACCGCCCAAATGTCAATAAAAATGGGTTTACGTAACGAAAAGATTCTTGCTGGAAAAGACGGGCTCACTGGTAAGGTTTACGCCTAATCTCCTTAAACCCGTCTCATCTCCAGGGGGAGGCATGTGGGTTATATGCACTTCGCAGCCTTGCAGTTCTTTCAATTTTTCCATAGCCATCTGGGCCGTGGGATTAGTAGCGGCGCCTATACTCAGCGCTATCAATGTCTCCTCAAGGTCCAGATTGACAGCCTTTGATTTCAACACGTCCTTTTTAAGATTTCCGACCGACTCTATAACGCCCGGCGATAACAGATGTATCTTATCCGGTATCTCCGCCAGGTGCTTTATGGCATTCAGGACGAGGCTTGATGCCGAATGCATAAGCGGCGAATTTTTGCCGGTTACGATAGAGCCGTCGCGAAGCTCCAGCGCCGCGCCGCAAAATACGCCATCATTCCCCTTTTTATTCTCCTCGGCCTCCTTTGCCGCTTTCTTCGCCGCATTGACTACGAGTCTATCTTCGGGCGTAACATCAAGCTCTTCCATCAGCATCCCAATTCTTTCTACTGTCTCTTTGTCGGCTGAACCTATCAGGTATTCGCAGCCGTACCTGAAATAACGCCTTATTACTTCCTGCTTCGCCGCTTTTTTTACCACTTCATCATCTACAATGCCGAAGCCGGCGCGATTTACGCCCATATCCGTCGGCGATTTATATACGGATTCGCTGCCCATTATCCTGCCAAGTATCCTTTTTAACACCGGGAAGACTTCCACATCGCGGTTATAATTAATCGCGATCTGCTTGTATGCCTCGAGATGAAAAGGATCTATAAGGTTAAAATCTTTTATGTCAGCGGCGGCGGCTTCATAGGCGATATTCACCGGGTGTTTCAGCGGTATATTCCAGATAGGAAATGTCTCAAATTTGGCGTATCCGGATTTTATGCCCCTTTTATGGTCGTGATATAGTTGCGAAAGGCATGTGGCTAATTTGCCGCTGCCGGGCCCGGGGCCCGTGACTATGACAAGAGGATTCTTCGTCTTTATATATTCATTTGCCCCGTAACCCTCGTCGCTCACTATTAAATCTATATCGGTCGGATAGCCCTTCGTAAAGCGGTGGGTGTAAACTTTTATATTGTTGCGCTCCAGCTTATTTTTGAATATCTTGGCAGCGGGCTGATTATCAAAACGGGTTATCACCACCGCCAATATGCCTATGCCCCATTCCCGCAAATCATCTATCAGCTTAAGAACGTCCACATCGTAAGTAATGCCGAAATCTGCCCTGATTTTCCTTCTTTCTATGTCTCCCGCGTAGATGCACAGTATGATATCTGCCTTGTCTTTCAGCATTTTCAGAAGGCGCATCTTTACATTGGGGTCAAATCCCGGCAATACTCTTGATGCGTGATAATCAAAAATGATCTTACCGCCAAATTCAAGATACAGCTTATTGTCGAATTTCTTGACTCTTTCAAGAATCGCAGCAGTCTGTTCCTTAAGATACTTATCGTTGTCAAATCCGGATTTTTTTAAGATCATTTTCATAGTCATAACTGCCGGCCAGTATATCCTCTGCCTCTTTCCTGTAAGCATCCATAACATACGGTATACGTGAGATCTTAGCGGCCTCTTCGGTAAGCGACATCAGATCTTTTCGAGAAATAGTGTTTAGCCGGAAATTTCTGCTGCCTGCCATAAGCTGCTGCAGGCCGACTTTTATTTTCTGGCTGAACGTGTAAACACCTACCGCTCCTAACGGAATGTCCTTCATGTCCTTACCGTATTTATCCGCGAGTTCTTCATACGATACAAAGATCTCTTTTGCGGTCGTGCCAAATTCCGAAACCGTCTTCGGCAGATCGTTATTCTTAATCCATGTACCTATATTTTTGCCGACCATGCCGGGTATCATGAGGGCTCTTCCCATGCACACCGCTTTTGTATAAGGAGCACCCATTGCCAGGACTTTAAACACATGATCTTCCGTAGAGAATCCACCCGCAATAGCTATATCAGGCACGCGCATGCCTTTCCCTGACAGCTTTTCGCAGAATTCATAAGTAAGCGCCTGTAAATAAAAAGTAGGTATGCCCCACTCTTCCATCATCCTCCACGGGCTCATTCCTGTTCCTCCCGGCGCTCCGTCTATTGTCAATAAGTCTATATGCGCCTGCGATGAATAACGTATCGCCATCGCCAGTTCTCTCATGGAATAAGCGCCTGTCTTAAGGGTTATCTTCTTAAAGCCAAGGCCGCGGAGGCGCTTGACTTCACTTAGAAATGATTCTTCCGATACAAAGCCAAGGCGCGAATGCCTCTCAAACTCCTTAATCGCGGTATCTTTAAATGCCTGCTGGTTCGCGTGCACCGATGGATCGGGCGTAACTATATAACCGCGTTTTTTTAATTCAAGGGCTCTTTCCATGCTGTTTACTTTTATCTCGCCGCCTATGCATTTGGCGCCCTGTCCCCATTTAAGTTCTATTGTCTCCAGATTATGCTTTTTCCTTACATACTCGGCTACGCCTAAGCGCGTATCTTCTACGTTCATCTGGACAAGAATTTCCCCGTAACCTTCATGAAATTTCTTATACGTTTCTATCCGCCGGTCCATATCAGGCGCTTTTTCGATCTTGCCGTTTGAATCAAGCTCAAGTTTCGGATCTATTCCGCAGACATTTTCGCCGCAGACAAGGGTAACGCCTGAGATCGCCGCGCCTATCGCGAAATGTTCCCAGTTCTTCCGCGCAATTTCTGTAGAACCAAGAGCGCCGGTAAAAATCGGTACTCGCATCTTCACCTTGGTATCCCATCCGTATTCTGTTTCCGTATTGACATCTGGGAACTTCGTCGTATCGGGATTTCCTTCCACGCCTTCAGGCAGCCCTTTT
Source organism: uncultured Planctomycetia bacterium (assembly GCA_964365575.1). Lineage (GTDB taxonomy): Bacteria > Omnitrophota > Gorgyraeia > JAHIPI01 > JAHIPI01 > CAYIQH01. The sequence continues at coordinate 4,702 of CAYIQH010000009.1, forward strand.
GCACCCAGGGCATATCCCTGTATATTAAGATGAGAATAATCTACAGGATAATCCTTGTCACCGCCCGCCGTAACTTCGCCGAAAGGACCGGGATAAATCACTTCGCGGCCTCTGAAGGATGATTTGAATACCTCGCAATTACCTCTGCAGCCGTCCAAACACCTTGAGCAGATGCCCGATCCCGGCGTAACGTTTTTTGAACGATTAAACGTTCTGGTCGCGTCATTGCCATTTGGCCTTAGTAGATTCATTTAACACCTCTCTCCCGCCTCAGGCGGGTTTTGTTTGCACAATTTTTATTCATATACCGCATAACATTTAGGCATAGCGGGCAAAATAAAAGAGAATTATGATATCTCTAACTCTATTTTACTTATCAGGCTGGCCGTTTCCTTAATGATGCTCGCGGGAAGTAATTTAAGGACTTCAGCATCATGTTTTACCGATTTAAGCGCAGCTAGCAACCGCTTTAACATAGCGGATTTTCGCTTTTTCATGGCATCTTCCGGATCCAGCTCTTCTCTTTCCCTTATCAAAGCAGTAAGGTCTTTTTTTATGTCTCTTGCGTCCCGGCCCTTTTCAAATACCTTCTTTTTTAGGTCGGCGTAATCAACCCTATCCAGCGTCTTTTTATTTTTGGCCAGCCTCAGGACATTGACCGCATCATAACTGGGTATAGAAGCCACTTCTTCCGGCTCAGCATGATCTTTCTCCAGATATCCGGGCTCTTCTTTTTCTAGAAAATAGTAAGACCGCAGCAATTTCATGGCGGTCGGCTTTTTGATGCCTATTTCTTTTGCCGTGTAAGCCTCAAAAGTCAAATATCCCCATTCTTTATATAGCTTATCTTTCCATACGGAATAGAGGGCCTGCCCCAGAGACAGCCACGATATTTTAAAATTTTTTACCTTCTCTAAGATCTGATAACGGAGAGAATTTTTATCCATACTCTCCATCTTTTCTTCTATCCGCTCCAGCGATTTCGTCTTCCGCATAACCTTACCTCCCAAGAGTTAGATTATACCGCACAAAAGAGAAAATTCCATAAAAATAGTCCGAGCCGGGTAAGATTATAAATTTTGCGAGCGGCGGGCTTACGAAATTTGCTTCTTTTATGCTCTCTGCATGACCGTCAACAAATACCACATTATAAGACCCCTGGTGCGGCGGAGGTATTTTAGAATCTACGGCTGTCATATCTGTCAGGAGCCAGCTGAACTCCTTATTGCTTATTGAATCCATAAATTTATTATTGTAGCTGTCATTCCAGATATAAGTAAGGGATTTCGCCATTAGATCAGAGGGCATTGAGGGGCAGATAAACACCTTTTTATCATCTATATAACTACTCAGAACATTTAATATGCTTTTAGGGTCATTCTTGGGGGACTCGGGATAAAACCTGGCGTCCGGCAGGGCTTCGAAGTCCATTTCATACATCTGGAGCGCCATATAAATGTTGCGCAGGTTAGATATACAGTCGGCTGATTTGGCGGATTTTGCCGCCTCAAGATATACGGAAATAGGGATAACGCCGACTAAAGACGCCACCAGCATAACCTCGATCATTGTGTAGCCGACATTGTTCAGAAATTTCGTCTTCATCGCTTACAGCTAATCGCGGCTTTTATAAAATCGCGGAAGAGAGGGTGGGCCCTGTCAGGTTTTGAGTTAAACTCGGGATGAAATTGACAGGCTACAAACCACGGATGGTTCTTTAATTCAACTATCTCTGCTAAATTATTCTTTGGATAGATGCCGGAGAATATCATGCCGTGATTCTCCAGAATATCACGGTACTCATTGTTAAATTCATATCTATGCCTGTGCCTTTCGGCTACCCTGCTAGTTTTGTAGGCTTCGTATGCCTTTGTGCCTTTTTTGATCACGCAATCATAGATACCAAGGCGCATAGTCGCGCCTTTTGTCTTTACGTTCTTCTGCTCCTCTAAAAGGCTGATAACCGGATATTTAGTATTTTTTTCAAATTCGGTGGAGTTTGCCCCCTTCATCCTGCATACGTTCCTGGCGAATTCTATTACGGCCGTTTGCACGCCCAGGCATAATCCGAGATAGGGAATATTATTTTCCCTTGCATATCGGATTGCTTTTATCTTGCCCTCTATCCCTCTGTGGCCAAAACCGCCTGGGACAAGGATCCCCCGAACGCCTTTCAGGTGCCCCTCTTCGCCGTCTTTTTCTATGTCCTCCGAATCTATTCTTCTTATTATAAGTTTAGCGTCATTCGCTATGCCGCCGTGGATCAGGGCCTCATATACTGATTTGTACGCATCCTGAAGAGTAATGTATTTACCCACAACCGCGATTTCCACCTCTTTGGAGGGATATTTTAATCTTTTCAATACTTTCGTTTCCCATTCTCTCAAATCTTCTTTTTTACATTTGAGATTGAGAAATTTAAGTATAAGCCTGTCCATGCCTTCTTTTTTAAAACATATCGGGACTTCATAGATACTCTCGACATCAATTGCTGTTATCACTGCCTCTTTATCTACGTTACAAAAAAGTGCGATCTTTTCTTTCGTGGCGTCATTAAGCGGTTTCTCAGTCCTGCATATAATAATATCCGGAATAATACCTATTTCGCGAAGCGTTCCAACGCTATGCTGGGTAGGCTTAGTTTTAATCTCGCCCGCCGATTTAATATAAGGGACTAATGTCACATGGACATTTATCGCATTGCCGCGGCCTACTTCAAGGCGAAGCTGTCTTATAGCCTCGAGAAACGGAAGGCTTTCTATATCTCCTACGGTGCCCCCTATCTCAACTATGACAACATCAACCCTACGGTTAACCGATACCTTCTTTATACTGTTCTTTATCTCATCGGTTATGTGAGGGATTATCTGGACCGTATTTCCTAGATAATCACCCCGCCGTTCCTTAGTTATTACCGAATAATAAATTTTACCTGTCGTAATATTATTATCTCTGGTCAGCTCTGCGTTTGTAAAACGTTCGTAATGGCCCAGGTCAAGATCTGTCTCCGCGCCGTCATCCAGGACGTAGACCTCTCCGTGCTGGTATGGATTCATTGTACCGGGATCCACGTTTATGTAAGGGTCGCATTTTATTAAAGTCACCTTTAGCCCACGCGACTCAAGAAGTTTGCCCATCGCCGCAGAAGCAATGCCTTTTCCCAGGCTTGATACTACACCGCCTGTCACGAAAATATACTTTGACATGACGCTTTACCTTTCTTGCATTTTTCGGAGCTGTTTGACTCCATTATATATTCCTGTATCGGCTTAACGGATATATCTTTCTTGCGCATAGCTTCAATCCCGCTAACGGCGGCCTGAGCGCCCTGGATAGTCGTTATGCACGGGACGCCGTTCATAACGGCGATATTCCGCATGGGTTTCATATCCGAATAGCTTCTCTTGCCGGTCGGAGTATTTATGATAAGCTTTATGTCCCCTCTTCTTACAAATTCCAGTATCCGCTCATCGCCGTCTTCTATCTTGCCGACAGTAGTTACGGTAATATTTTTTGAGGCAAGGACCTTTGCCGTCCCTTTTGTCGCAATAATTTCAAATCCCATTTCATGAAGTTTTTTGGCTATAATGACTATATCCTTTTTATCGTCATCTTTGACGCTTATGAAGATCTTGCCCTGCGATGGAAGCGCCTGGTTTGCCGCAATCTGAGATTTATAAAACGCCACGCCGAAGGAATTGTCTATTCCCATGACCTCGCCGGTTGATTTCATCTCGGGACCGAGGATTATGTCAACGCCAGAAAATCTGGAAAACGGGAGAACAGACTCTTTAACGGCAACATGCGCTATCTTTTTCTCCTCCGTAAACCCGAGTTCGCCGAGCTTCTTTCCCGCCATCACTTTTGCCGCTAGCTTTGCGAGAGGAACGCCGATGGCCTTGCTCACAAACGGCACCGTCCTTGAAGCCCTTGGGTTAACTTCCAGCACATAGACAATGTCATCCTTAACGGCAAACTGGATATTTATAAGTCCTTTTACTTTTAATTCTTTTGATATCGCGTATGTATATTTTTTTATCATTTCTATAATTTTATTGCTTAAGGTATGCGGCGGAAGCGCACAGGCCGAATCGCCCGAATGGATGCCTGCCTCTTCAATATGCTCCATAATACCGCCTATTACCGTGATCTCCCCGTCTGAAATAGCGTCTACGTCAACTTCGCCGGCGTCATCCAGAAATTTATCTATCAGAATAGGTTTTTCGGAAAACACATCTTTTGCCTCTTCCATAAATTCATCCAGAGAGGCCTCATCATAAACGATCTTCATTGCCCTGCCGCCAAGGACATAAGAAGGCCTTACAAGTACCGGATATCCGATCTTCTTTGCTATCTTCCTGGCTTCTTCTTTTGTCAGGGCGGAGCCGTTTTCCGGCTGATTTATCTTTAGTTTAGATATCAGTTTTGAGAATTTATCCCGGTCTTCGGCTTTATCTATTGATTCTACGCTTGTTCCTATTATCGGTACTTTTGCGTCTTCCAGTTGTTTTGCAAGATTAAGGGGGGTTTGTCCGCCGAACTGGACTATGACTCCGTCCGGATTTTCTTTGTCTATAATATTCATAACATCTTCAAATGTCAGAGGCTCAAAATAAAGCCTGTCTGACGTGTCATAATCCGTAGAAACTGTCTCGGGGTTAGAATTTACCATTATCGTCTCATAACCCATCTCTTTGAGCGCAAATGACGCATGGCAGCAGCAGTAATCAAATTCTATACCCTGGCCTATCCTGTTCGGCCCGCCGCCCAATATCATTATCTTTTTCTTCTTTGATTTTCTTGTCTCATCTTCAACTTCATAAGTAGAATAATAATAAGGCGTATATGCCTCAAATTCGGCGGCACAGGTATCTACTAATTTAAATGTCGCTTCTATTTTTTCTTTCTTTCGCAGTTTTCTTACCGACAGTTCATCCGAACCGGTTAATTCTGCGATCTGCCTGTCACTGAATCCGTACTGCTTAGCCGTTAGTAATAAATCATGACTGATACCACTGGACCCGAGGCCTTTGGTCATCATAATCTCATTTTCCAGCTCCACAATATCCTTTATATTATCCAAAAACCATGGATCGATACCGGTAAAATCGGATACCTGTTTTATACTCATCCCCCTCTGAAATGCGTACTTTATATAAAATATCCGCGAGGCATTTGGCTCTTTGAGTCTCTGCAATAGTTTGTCATAAGCGATCTTGTTATAATCTTTTTTATTGTCGAGTCCGCTATGGCCTATCTCAAGTCCTCTAATCCCTTTTTGAAGCGCCTCTTTAAATGTCCTGCCTATCGCCATAGTCTCACCGACAGATTTCATGGATATGCCAAGTATATCCTGCGCTTCCGGAAATTTCTCAAACGTAAAACGCGGTATCTTGACGACACAGTAATCGATAGCAGGCTCAAATGAAGCAGGCGTCTCCTTTGTAATATCGTTTCTTATTTCGTCAAGAGTATATCCGATAGCAAGTTTTGCCGCAAACTTTGCTATGGGAAATCCGGTCGCTTTACTCGCAAGCGCTGAACTCCTGGAAACCCTTGGATTCATCTCTATGACTACCATCCTGCCGTCTTTTGGATTAACGGCAAACTGTATGTTTGATCCGCCGGTCTCAACCCCTATCTCTCTTATAATCGCGATAGCGGTATCTCTCATCTTCTGGTATTCTTTATCGGTCAATGTCTGTTGAGGAGCAACGGTAATAGAATCGCCCGTGTGAACGCCCATAGGATCGAAGTTCTCTATAGAACATACAATTACAACATTGTCCTTTGAGTCGCGCATGACTTCAAGTTCATACTCTTTCCACCCGACAATTGACTCTTCCACAAGTATCGCGCTCACCATGCTGTTCTTCAGGCCGAGTGCTGCTATCTTTTCAAATTCTTCTTCTGTCGTCGCAATTCCGCCGCCGGTACCGCCCAGCGTAAAACTGGGCCTTATAATAAGAGGCAGGCCGATTTTGTTAAGGGCTTCTTTAGCCTCTTTCATGTCGTGGGCTAATTCGCTCTTTGGCAGATCAAGCCCTATCTTCAGCATAGACCTCTTGAAGTATTCCCTGTCCTCGGCCTTCCTTATGGCATCGTAGTCAGCTCCTATCATCTTCACGTTATATTTATCAAGAACACCCATCTCTACCAGCTTCATTGCCGTATTAAGGCCTGTCTGGCCGCCCAAAGTCGGTAAAAGCGCATCGGGCCTTTCGCGCTCTATGATCTTTGCCACAACCTCTGGAGTAATGGGTTCAATGTAGGTAGCATCTGCCATTTCAGGGTCGGTCATTATCGTAGCTGGGTTAGAATTGATAAGGACAACTTTGTAGCCCTCTTCTCTGATGGCCTTGCATGCCTGTGTGCCGGAATAATCAAACTCGCAGGCCTGGCTTATCACTATAGGGCCCGAGCCGATTATCAGTATTTTATGTATGTCTGTTCGTTTAGGCATAACTTGTCTCACTTGCTCTAACCTGGTTAGATACACGAATTATTCTTTCCCCATCATATCAACAAACTCATCAAACAAGTAAGTAGCATCATGCGGCCCGGGCGATGCCTCCGGGTGAAACTGCACGGAAAATATAGGAAATTTTTTATGCTTTATTCCTTCGGGCGTATGATCATTAAGATTAACGTGGGTTACCTCAATTTCATTTTTGTTTAATGATTCAACATCCACGGAGAAGCCGTGGTTCTGGGAAGTTATAGATACTATTCCGGTCCTCAGGTTTTTGACGGGGTGATTCGCGCCGTGGTGCCCGAATTTGAGCTTATAAGTTTTACCGCCCATCGCCAGGCCCAGTATCTGCTGACCCAGGCATATACCAAACATCGGTACCTTGCCTATGAGCTGCCTTACTGTTGAGACGAGATATGTAACTGCTGCCGGGTCTCCCGGGCCGTTGGAAAGAAGTACGCCGTCCGGTTTCATTTTCATAATAGTGTCCGCGTCGGTGTGAACGCCCGTTATAATTACCCGGCACTCTCTCTTTGCTAATTCCCGCGATATATTGTATTTGGCTCCGCAGTCAATCAGAACGACTTTATATTTTCCGCTTTTATTCCACTCTACCGCGCCCTCAACCGAGACATCTTTAACCAGGTCTATTCCTACAAGTCCGGGACAGTTTTTAGCTTTATTTACAAGTTTTTTATTATCCGATTCTTCCGTTGATATAACAGCCTTCATTGCGCCCTCGAGCCTTATATGTTTTGTAAGGGCGCGAGTATCTACACCTTCTATCCCGATTATACCGTTTTCTTTAAGGTACTCGCCCAGCGTCTTTTTTGATCGCCAGTTACTGGCAATCCTGCTGGCCTCTTTAACAACAAACCCTTCCACAAAAGGCCTCCCGGATTCGACATCCTCGTCATTAATTCCATAATTGCCTATAAGAGGATATGTCATCGTGACGATCTGACCTTTATATGAAGGGTCGGTAAGGATCTCCTGATAGCCGGCCATGCTGGTATTAAAGACAACTTCACCGTCTTTTTCCCCGGCTGCCCCGAAAGAAAATCCGTCAAATATAGTACCATCCTCCAGGGCTATTTTAGCTTTCTTCTTTCTGTCCACAGCTTTTCCCTACTTAGATTTAGTCTTTTTTCCCGCATTCTCAGCTTTTACTTCGGCCTTAGTTAAATATATATCAAACTCTTCGCATAAGAACATCGGAAACCTTCGCGGCGCAGAACAGGCCTTACTCTTCACGCAGGTATTACACAATCCCTTATTTTGCATATATTTCCTTTATTTGCAACCTATTTTTTACATATTTGGTAAATCACTATTTCCCATAAGATATATATCAACAGCGCGTGCTGCCATGCGCCCTTCTAAAACAGCCCATACGATGAGTGACTGCCCCCTTCTCATATCACCTGCCGAGAATACACCCTTAACAGATGTCATATACCGGCCATCGGTTTTAACATTACCGCGGCCATCAAATTCTAAGCCCAGCTCACTAAGGAGGCCGTTATGTTCGGGAGAAACAAAACCTACGGCAAGTACTGCCATATCCGCATCTATCTCAAACTCACTTCCCGGAACCTCTTTCATCGCGGGGCAGACGGCACCACCTTGTTTCACAAACTCTGCCCTGGCACACGAAAGTTTCGCAATCTTACCGTTTTTTCCTGTAAACTTTTTGGTCAAAACCGACCAATGGCGCTCGCCGCCTTCTTCATGGCTTGTTGAAGTCTTAAGCAGTATGGGATACTTCGGCCATGGGCAATCTTCCGTACGGCAGCCCGGCGGCTCGGGCAGGACTTCTATCTGGACAACGCATTTCGCGCCCTGCCTGTGCGCGGTGCCAACGCAATCTGCCCCGGTATCTCCGCCTCCTATAACAACCACATTTTTGCCTTTCGCATCTATAAGTTTATTACCGGTAATATTCTCACCCGCCGCTCTCCGGTTAGCCTGCGTCAGATAATCCATCGCAAAATATATTCCCTCTAAGTCCCTCCCCTCGATCTCTAAATCCCGTGGAAAACGGGAACCGCCTGTGAGGCAAACGGCATCAAAATCGCGTAATAACTTTTGAGCGGAATAATCTGCGCCTACATTTACATCGGTCTTGAATTCTATACCTTCCTGGCGCAATAACTTGATACGCCTGTCAAGAACCCATTTTTCCAGCTTAAAATCGGGAATACCGTAACGTAAGATACCGCCGATTTTATCGTCGCGCTCAAAAACTACGACGCTATGCCCGGCTTTGTTAATCTGGGCCGCGCATGACAAACCAGCGGGGCCGGATCCTATGACCGCAACTTTTTTTCCTGTCCTTTTAAGCGGCGGCATTGCTTTGATAAGGCCGTGCATAAAGCCGTATTCAATAATATCGAGTTCATTTTCTCTTATGCTCACCGGATCGTCGTTAATACCGAGAACGCACGAATATTCGCAGGGCGCCGGGCATAATCTGCCTGTTATTTCCGGAAGGTTATTTGTGCCGCCCAGAAGCTCAAGGGCTTTTTCCCATTGGCCTTTGAACACAAAGTCATTCCACTCGGGGATATAATTGCCGACAGGGCATCCCCAATTACAGAATGACGTACTGCAATCCATGCAGCGTGATGCCTGGTCTCTGGATTCCGCATCTGAACGCAAAAGTGAAACGCTTTTATAATCCTTAACACGTTCACATGCGGGCCTGTAGCCGTCAACCCGCCTTTTGATCTTTAAAAAACCTCTTGTGTCGCCCATTTTTTTTAGCCGTCCGCTGCTTCAGTTAACTCAAGGTCCTTTTCTATCTTAATACCTTCGAGTATACGTTTATATTCCAATGGCATAACTTTGATAAATTTTTTAACTTCGCCCGCGAAATTATCCAGAACACGTTTGGCCTTTATGCTGCCGGTATACTTATGATGATTATATAATAAATTTCTGACAACTTCTCTATCTTTCTCGGTAAGCAATTCCAGGGCCACCATTTCGCGGTTATACTTTTTCTCAAAGTCCCCGCTTTCATTATAGACATAAGCAATGCCGCCTGACATGCCTGCCCCGAAGTTCCGCCCTGTCGTGCCCAGGACGACAACTCTCCCTCCCGTCATATACTCGCACCCATGGTCGCCCACGCCTTCAACGACGGCATAAAGCCCTGAATTCCTTATACAGAACCTTTCCCCGGCTACGCCGTTTACATAAGCCTCACCTTTTATTGCGCCATAAAAAGTGGTGTTCCCAATAATAATATTCGCATCCGGTTTATAGTCAGCTTTTCTATCGGGCCGGATAATGATTTTCCCTCCGGAAATCCCTTTGCCGACATAATCATTCGCCAGTCCCTCCAGTTCAAAAGTAACACCCTTGGCCAGGAAAGCCCCGAAACTCTGTCCCGCAATACCTCTAAATCTGCAGTAAACAGTGTCTTCCGGAAGCGCTTCGTCGCCGTAGCGCTTGCATATCTCGCCGCTCAACATTGCACCGGTGGTTCTGTTAGTGTTATTAATCTTTATATCGATTTTTACAGGCTTGGCGGCTGTAAGCGCAGGCTCAGCCAATTTGATCAATTTTATGTCCAGGACATCGTATATTTTGTGGTCTTGCTGTATCTGACAATATCGCCCCACGGCTTCGCCGTGAGGCGAGCCCACTTCTTTGGGGACGTTGATCTTATGAAGTATCTTGGAATAGTCTATGCCTTTCGCTTTCCATGGAATGATATCGCCGTTAATCTGAAGTAAATCTGTCCTTCCTATCATCTCGTCAATTGTTCTTATTCCCAATTGAGCCATAATCTCTCTAAGTTCCTGAGCAATGAAATGAAAATAATTTATGACATCTTCCGGCCGGCCCCTGAATCTTTTCTCAAGGATTTCATCCTGGGTCGCCACACCGACAGAGCAGTTATTCAGATGACAATGCCTGAGCATAACACAGCCCATTACTATCAAAACAGCAGTGCAAAAACCATATTCTTCAGCCCCGAGTAAAGCAGCAATTGCGACGTCGCGGCCCGTCCGCATCTGGCCGTCGGTCTGAAGGCGCACGCGCGAACGCAAATTATTCAGAACAAGCGTCTGATGCGTTTCGGATAGCCCGAGTTCCCATGGCAGGCCCGCATGCATGATTGAACTACGGGGTGATGCGCCTGTCCCGCCGTCCCCTCCCGAAATAAGTATCATGTCGGCATGGCCTTTGGCAACTCCCGCTGCGACAGTCCCGACACCTATTTCCGAAACCAGCTTCACGCTGATCCTTGCTTTGGGATTCACATTCTTCAGGTCAAATATAAGCTGGGCTAAATCCTCTATGGAATAAATATCATGATGCGGCGGCGGCGAAATCAGAGTAACTCCGGGTGTTGTATATCGGGTGTGTGCAATTATTTCGCTTACTTTGTGGCCGGGAAGCTGCCCGCCCTCTCCCGGCTTTGCCCCTTGCGCTATCTTTATCTGTAATTCATCCGCATTTACCAGATAATTAGTAGTAACACCGAACCGTCCGGAGGCAACCTGTTTAATCGCACTTCTTTTAGAATCGCCGTTTGCGAGCGAAACAAAACGAGCAGGGTCTTCGCCGCCTTCTCCTGTATTCGATTTAGCCTTCATCCTGTTCATTGCTATGGCGAGAGTCTCATGGGCTCCGCGGCCTATTGAACCAAAACTCATCGCACCCGTCACAAAGCGCCTCACAATAGACTCAACCGGCTCAACTTCATCCATTGAAATATGGCCTGATCCGGCAAATTTGAGTAAACCTCGCAGGGTCGCTGGATGGCCCGCCTGATCATTAATCAGGCGCGCAAACTCTTTATACTTTTTGTAATCATTCTTCCTTACCGAATCCTGCAGGGCCGCTATACTTTCAGGATTCCATAAGTGGTATTCTCCGTCCTTCTTCCACTGATAAACGCCCCCTGTCGCGAGATAAGGTGCGCTGATTCCATCCCGTTCAGGGAAACCTTCCTTATGGCGCATTATCGTCTCTTTCGCGATAACATCAAGCCCCGCTCCGCCTATACGGGATACAGTCCCGGTAAAACATTTATCTATAACTTCGTCATTCAATCCCAATGCTTCAAATATCTGAGCGCCGCGGTAACTCTGCAGAGTAGATATCCCCATTTTTGAAAGGATTTTGAGAATACCTTTATGCACAGCCTTCCTGTAATTCTTAACGGCCGTTTTAGCCTCAATGCCGGGTTCGCCCTCTCTCAAAAGCTGCTCGATTGCCTCATACGCCAGATAAGGATTAATACAATCTGCCCCATATCCGAAGAGAAGGGTAAAGTGATGAACTTCACGCGGTTCGGCGCTCTCTATAATAATCCCTATCTGCGTCCTTATAGAATGCCTGACTAAATAATGATGCACAGCGCCGGTAGCAAGAAGCGCTGGAAGTGCGGCGTGCCTTCTATTAACCTCCCTATCGCTTAAAATAATAAAGGAATATTTTTCGTCTATCGCTTTTTTTGCCTCGGCGCATATCCTGTCAAGCGTGGCACTGAAATCATTCTCATCCGCGCGATTGAAAAGTGTGGAAATCGTCTTGGTCTTAAAATTGTTCACCGAAATATGGCGTATCTTTTCCAGCTCAGCATTAGCAAGGATGGGTTCTTTTACAAACAATTTATGGCAATGCTCAGGCGTCTCTTCCAGTATATTCTTTTGAGGCCCGACATAACTTTCCAGGCTCATGACCATCTCTTCGCGTATAGGGTCTATCGCGGGATTAGTAACCTGCGCAAATAACTGCTTAAAGTAATTATAAAGAATTTGCGGGCGATTTGACAAAATGGCGTGAGGCGTATCGTTGCCCATGGAACCGATCGGTTCACTGCCATTTTCCGCCATCGGTTTGATGATAAATTTCAAATCTTCACGTGTATATCCGAATGCTTTTAGTAAGCCTGATAATTTTTCAAAAGCCTTCTGTGGTACATGCGGCTCTTTTACATCAGCCAGGTCTAGAAGATTACGCCGAAGCCATGTGCCGTAAGGATTCCGTTTCGCGATACTGTCTTTTAACTCATCATCGTTTATTATTCTTCTCTTTTCGGTATCAATGAAGAATAATTTTCCGGGCTCAAGCCTGCCCGACATCTCAATTCTTTCGGGCTCTATATTCAGTACTCCTACTTCCGAGGCCATGACTACAACACCGTCCTTGGTAACGATATAACGAGCGGGCCTGAGGCCGTTTCTGTCCAGTACCGCCCCTATACATTTGCCGTCGGTAAACGCAACCGCGGCAGGCCCATCCCAGGGCTCCATGAGACAGGCATGGTATCTGTAGAAATCCTTACGCTTTTTAGCAAGCAGGCCGTTATTCTCCCACGCTTCGGGAATGAGCATCATCATCGCCTCGGGAAGCGAACGTCCAGCCAGGACAAGCAGTTCAAATATATTATCCAACGCCGCTGAGTCGCTTCCGCCGGGGACAATAACGGGTTTGAGATTTTCGACATTTTTCCCGAAAAGGCCGCTTTTAAGCAGTCCCTCCCGGGCCTTTATCCAGTTGATATTGCCGCGTAAAGTGTTGATCTCCCCGTTATGCGCAAGAAATCTGAACGGTTGTGCCAGGTCCCATGTAGGAAAAGTATTGGTACTATAGCGGGAATGGACGAGACAGACAGCACTTTCAATATCAGGATCATTTAAATCAGGGAAATAATGCCCTACTTGTTCCGGCATCAAAAGGCCCTTATAACTCAATGTCCGCGAGGAGAGATTCGTAATATAGAAAAAGGATTCCAGCCTTTTTCTTATGACATATAATTTTCGTTCAAAAGAAAGTTCGTCTTCCCGGCATTCCGCGTCACCGATAAATACCTGGCGGATCACCGGTTCTGTTTCTCTCGCGGTCTTACCAATAATAGAATTGTCTAGAGGAACATCTCTAAATCCCAGCTGCCTGGCTCCTTCTTCCTTAATAACTTTATCAAATAAACTGATGCACATATCATTCTCAGCTTTATCCCTGGGAAGAAAGATAAGGCCGGTACCGTATTTGCCCGCTTCGGGCAAAGAAAACCCTATTTTAGAGCATTCTTTCGCGAAAAACTTATGCGGGATCTGTATTAAAACTCCTGCCCCGTCGCCTGTCTTGGGGTCAGCGCCGACAGCACCCCGGTGGCTCAGGCGGTTGAGTATCTCCAGCCCCTGTTTTATAATAGTGTGCGATTTCTCGCCGTTTATGTTGCAGACAAACCCTACGCCGCAATTATCGTGTTCAAACTGCGGATTGTAGAGGCCCTGTTTTTTAGGAAAATTAGAGTTTATCATGTCTTATACTTATCTACGTCTATTTTAAGTTTTTGTACCTTCGCATGCAACGTATTTCTATGAATACCCAATACTTTTGATGCCGTAATCTGATTGCCCCTCGCTATCTCCAGCGCTTTTTCAATCAATATTTTTTCTACTGTCTCAATAGCAGTAGGATAGATTTTGCCGTTATTAGCCATAAAAAAATGATCGTTTATCGCGCCCAATATGTAAGATTTGTCATTCATGATATTCACACCTCATTTTTGCATATTTTTTGTGCATCGGGTGCTAAAAAAAGAGACCTTATTTTTTCCCTTCTATGATATTCAGAAAATTAAGGTATATTTGCCGTGCCTGCCGGATGAATTTTTCCTTGCCATTCGCGTATTCGTCTGTCATCGTATCTCGCTGTATTTTTGAAGATGCGTCCCGGTTATCACCCTTCGACGCACCTCGGGCTTTAGCCCTGGGTTTGCTCAGGGTGATACTGAGCGAAGTCGAAGTATCAAAATATTCGTCTTCCCAGCGTTTAATCATTGCTTCGGTAACTTCGATATGAAACTGCAACCCATAACTATATCTGCCTATCCCGAAAGCCTGATTCCTGCATATCGGTGAACTCGCCAGTAATTTTGCATCTTTCGGGATTTCAAAGGTATCTCCGTGCCACTGAAAGACTCGTAGTTGCCTGTCTACGCCGCCAAAGAGCTGGTCATCGATGCCGTTTTCAGTCAGATTTATGTCGTACCAGCCTATCTCTTTTTGCTCTGCCTTCGTTACCCAGGCCCCTGCCGCTTTCGCCAGAAGCTGTGCCCCTAAACATATCCCTAAAACCGGAATATTCTGTCGAAGCGCATTTTTAAGAAAAATATCCTCCTCTTTTAAAAAGGGGAATTTGTCTTCCTCGTAAACATTCATCGGGCCGCCGAGAACCATGGCTGCCTCAACGTCAGCAAGGCTGCCGGGCAACTTTTCGCCGTTCCACAATTCAATCGTTTTTATTTTTTTGTGGACATCTTCAAAAAACTCACCCAGCGTGCCCGGCCCTTCGATCGCCACATGTTTAATTATGAGAACCATAACTTGTAAATTCTCCGGTAACGGCGAGTTCAAATAAAAAAGACGTTCAAAACCTCATCCATCTCAAGTTTTGAACGTCTTTGTTCTTTCTCTTTTGAATAGGTAAGCACAATCACTGTGCTTACCCTGGTAACCTTTTCGCGCTATTTTCTATTTGATAAAGAGCATCTCTCTATACTTAGGAAGATCCCAGTGTTCGTCTGAAACTACGCATTCCAGGGCATCAACATGTTTTCTTATGTGTTCCATCAAAGGTTTAAGTTCCTCAAAATAAAGCTTGGCGCGCTTTTCGTGATGAAGCTTCTCGGCTTTTGCCAGAAGTTTTACCATTTCATTGGTATTTCGTCTGACATAATATATTTTTAATAGGACATCACTCAGATGTTCCTTCTGATCCGCTAAAACCGCCGGTTCCGCTTTAAGCCTTGCGTCCTTTTTAAGCCGGACTATTTGCGCCAGATTCTCCGAGAGCAATTTCTCGTATTCATATCCGGCGGGAACTATGCTGGCATTTACCATTTCGTTTAACGTATTAGCCTCAATTTCCAGAGTTGTGTTATACGTATGAATCCATATATGATAACGCGCTATCAGCTCCTCCCTTGATAACACCTTGTATTTTTCAAATAATTTGATGTTTTCCTCGTCGGTCAGCGCTTTTAGCGCCTCATAAGTAGAAGCGACGTTAGGCAACCCTCTT
>CAYIQH010000010.1:0-14463 GCA_964365575.1 uncultured Planctomycetia bacterium
TATAAAATGCCAGCCGCGGTTCATAATCTTCTTATCGGACGGATAGCCGACCAGTTTTCCGCCTTCCGTGAAACGTGAGCCGATAACGCCGTCAAGATGTTTTTCTTCAACCTCGCGTATCAGCGCTCTTACATCATCGATATTTTCAAGAAAATCACTGTCCATGCTCAAAACGTAATCCGCTTTAGGATTAACGTTCGCGAAACCCGCTCTGATGGCGTAACCTACTCCCGACGGCGCGCCTTTTTTTATCAGCTGCACTTTATTGCTGTGCCTCATGCGGAGTTCTACTATTGAGCCGGTATTGTCGGTGCTTGAGTCGTCCACGACGATGATCTCCAGCAGTTCCTTTTCGTAATGTCCGAGAAGGCCGTCTACCATATCGCCTATTACCGCCTCCTCATTATGCGCTATCAGAATTATGGAAAGATTTTCTTTCATCGTGCTTTCAGCCTTTTTTCAGATATAAGATTATATACGATTACGCCCCAGCACCATATTGTACCCAGAAAAAGCACCGAAAACCATCTCAAAACGCGTATAGCCATCGAGTAACTGGAAAGAAGCAGGATAATCAATGTGATGAGTAAAAATCTTTTTTTGTCGCTGGGTACTTCCGGGTAGCTGATATAGTTAAATATGGCGAAATATACCACAAATAACCATGACCACGTGTAATAAAGACAGTATTGAGGGAGAACAAGCGGAAGTATGAGAAAAATTGCGTAACCTAAACCCCGAGAAATTTCCTTTCGCTGATTCCATACGGCTAAACAGGAAAACAGGAATATCAGTCCCGAAAAAACTCTGATAATGATATGTATAAGTACCGGATGAATGAGATAATGAAACTGCCACGTCTTGCCGAAACCCAGTAATCTTCCGACGGCGCTTGGCAGAGACTGGCTGCTCACTCTGAGGTCTATGTAGCTCGCGTAAGAAGTCGTGAGAAAAAAAGGTTTTAGTGTGCGCATGAACCAGTCTTTGAGTAAATAGTTGTTGAATTCAAAGCCGAAGATAAGAGAAGGTAAGACAATAAATACAAGAATAAGAGCCGCTGCAAAATGGACGATATACCGCCACTTTTTCCTTAGTATAAAATAAACGATAAAGAAGATGAGAGGTATATATATGGTAATAGCGACGGCAAAAGATACGGCAGACAGAAAATGCCGGTCTTTTTCAAAGAGATAAATCGCAAGCAGTATGAAGAATAAGGCTATCAGTTTGTTCTGGCAATTAGCCAGTTCATAGCCTATGAAGGGAAGGGCCAGGAGAAAAGCAACTTTAAGATTCCTGATGCCGGTTTCAACTGAGGGCGCGGGGATCAATTTTAACAATATCATAGCGCTAGCCAGCAATGCCAGTATCTCCACCCAGTACCATGCCTGAACGGAGGGCGTAATATCCTTGAACTTGAACGGAGAAATCATCTTGCTTTGCAGTAAAAACGGATATTGCAGTATTGTGAATCCCGGCGCGTAACGGAACAGCGGCCTGTCAGGGTCCGTAGGGTTATCATAAGGGGATTTTTTCTGCAGGACCTGTTCAACGCCGAATAAACCTACTTTCAGGTCTTTACCGCCCCTCGCCGTTGTGACCGCGAAGAGGGAGAAGATGAAGATAATTATGATCGCACCGAAGATTATATTAGAGTCTATCGGCTTTTTCATATACCTATTAATTCTATCACAAAATATTATTAAAAGAAAGCAAATGCTTGACATAAAGAGTTCTATCAATGTAAAATGTATGTGACAGGGAGGTTTTGCGATATGATGAAGTTCAATAACAAAGTTTTAATGATCGGGTACGGCTCCGTCGCTAAATGTGCGCTGCCGATACTCCTTAAGCATATTAAGATTCCTCATAAAAATATAACCGTAATAGATTTTGCCGATAAGTCCAAAGAACTTAAGCCGTGGATCAATAAGGGCGTCAAATATTTTCAGGAAAAGATCACACCGATAAATATAGCGCGGGCGCTGTCAAAGCATGTCTCGGCGGGCGGGCTTATTATAGACCTTGCATGGAATATTGAATGCAGCGACATACTGAACTGGTGCCATGATAATAAAGTGCTGTATGTAAATACATCTATCGAAGAGTGGGATCCGTATGCAAATATAGAAAAGAAAACGCCGCTCGAAAAATCCCTTTATTACCGGCACATGGGCCTCAGAGAGCTGACTGCGGGGTGGGACGGCGGGACAACGGCTGTTGTGGATCACGGGGCAAATCCCGGGCTCATATCGCACTTTACAAAAAAAGGCATTGTAGATATTGTCCGAAAGACGATAAACGACAAAGTTGTGTCAAAAAAAGAAGCAAAAAATCTCGAATCTCTTATCCATGAGAAAAAATTTGCGCAGCTTGCTATGAAGCTGGGTATTAAGACGATACACGTAAGTGAGAGAGACACTCAAATAACCGACAAGCCCAAGGAGCTGGAAGAGTTCGTGGGCACATGGAGCATAGAAGGCTTAAGGGAAGAGGGCATTTCCCCGTCGGAGATGGGGTGGGGCACTCACGAGAAAGAGCTGCCGCCGCTGGCCAGCATACCGGGTTCAGGCCCGAAGAACCAGATATTTCTTTCGCAAATGGGCATGAACACATGGGTGCGGTCATGGGTACCGAATTATGAGATTGTCGGTATGGTCATAAGGCACGGTGAAGCATTCACTATTTCGGAAGAACTGACCGTATGGAAAAAAGGCAGGCCGGTTTACAGGCCCACTGTACATTATGCGTATATGCCGTGTAATGAGACTCTTTCTTCCCTGCACGAACTCCGATGCAGAAATTATGAATTACAGCCAAAATGCCGGATTATGAGCGACGAAATAATAAAAGGCGAGGATATTCTAGGAGCACTCCTTATGGGACACAGGTATAATTCGTGGTGGACCGGCAGTATATTAAGCGTTGAGGAATCCCGCCGGCTTATCCCGCATCAGAATGCTACCACGATGCAGGTGGCAATAGGAGTCGTATCGGCGACTATGTGGATGATAGAAAATCCCAACAAGGGATGGTGTGTTCCCGACGACCTTCCTTATGATTATGTGCTTAAGATAGCAAAGCCTTACCTCGGGAAACTCGTTTCCGAGCCCTCGGACTGGACGCCGTTTAAAAACTATAAAGCCTTCTTCAAGGAAAATCCGAATTATTATCTTGATAAGAAAAATCCATGGGTGTTTAAAAATTTCCTTTTTAAGGATTAGGAGAAGATCCAGATGGCGATTACGGAACAGAAAAGCGCAGACATTGATATAGAGAAACAAAAGTATCTCGAAGACCTGCAAAAAACAGCGAAAAAATACGGCACGCCGGTATTTATTGTTGACCACGCGAAGATAAAGCGGAATTATAAAGAATTCAAAGAAAACCTTCCAAGAGTCCAGGCGTATTACGCGGTAAAGGCGAATACTACCCCGGAGATAATACGTACTTTGTATAAAATGGGAGCCAGTTTTGACGTTGCGTCTCTGCCGGAATTCAAGGTCGTCTACGAAAATATAAAGAACCTGTCGCCCAAAGAACGCCAGGATTTTATCTGGGATAAAATAATATATGCTAATACGATAAAAACGGTCGAGGCGCTGCACGAATTAGACCAGTATAAGCCTCTTGTGACTTACGATAATATAAACGAACTCAGTAAGATCAAAAGGCATTGCCCACATGCGGGGCTTGCCCTCAGAATAAAAGTGCCGAATACGGGATCAATGGTTGAATTATCGTCTAAATTCGGCGCTGATCCGGGAGAAGCGGTTGACCTCATAGCTGAGGCATTCAATACCGGGCTTATCGTGGAAGGGATCAGTTTTCACGTCGGAAGCCAGTGCAACAATTTTGAGAATTACATGCAGGCGCT
This sequence comes from uncultured Planctomycetia bacterium, assembly GCA_964365575.1. Lineage (GTDB taxonomy): Bacteria > Omnitrophota > Gorgyraeia > JAHIPI01 > JAHIPI01 > CAYIQH01. The sequence continues at coordinate 3,878 of CAYIQH010000010.1, forward strand.
CCAGCTTTCCTCGTCAATCCTGAAAGAATCCGAATCGCGCGGCTATAAAATAAACATACTGGATATCGGCGGCGGTTTTCCCGTTAAATATCACAATAAGGTGAAGTCTTTTAAGACATTAGCGCGTAAATTAAACGCCGAATTTAAACGGCTCTTTCCGGATACCATGGAAATACTCGCGGAACCCGGCCGCTTTATGGTGGCCAATGCCTGTACGCTCGTTGCGAAAGTAATAGGGAAAGCATTCCGCGGCGGGAAAACATGCTATTACATTGATGACGGAGTTTATCACACCTTCTCAGGCATAGTCTTTGACCATTGCCAATATCCTCTAAAGGCATTTAAAGAAGGGGAATTGAAAGTATCATCTGTATTCGGGCCTACCTGTGATGCCTTTGACACCATCTCAGTTGCCGAAGAACTTCCGGAACTTGAGATAGATGATCTTGTTTATGCGGAGAATATAGGGGCATACAGCATCGCCTCTTCTACATATTTTAACGGCTTTCCTCCGGCCAAGGTAGTGAACATTAATGAACAGCTTTAAGCTGTAAGCCGTAAGCTGTAAGTAAAAGCAAAAATATAGCTTATAGCTTAAGGCTTACAGCTAAAGTTCAACCATATAAATTTATGGAAAACTTTTACATTACACGAAAGGTCTACTACCACCACACCGACGCCGGTGGAGTGGTCTATTACAGCAGATATCTGGAATTTTTTGAAGAAGGCCGCACGGAATATCTGCTGAAGAACGGCATTAATAGCGTGAAGTATGCCGAAGCGGGAACCATATTTCCCGTTGTTCATCTTGAGATAGACTATAAGAAGTCCGCGCGCTATGGTGATGAGATTTCTGTCATGACCCGTGTTGAGAAAGTCAGAAGCGCATCCATACACTTCGCGCAGGAAATTGAAAAGGACGGCGTTACTCTGGCTTCAGCGAAAACCGTCTGTGCATGTATAGGTAAAGATTTCAAGATAAAACCTGTTCCCCACGAAATAAAACAAGCACTCACCCTGTAAAATCGCTTGACATACCCCGCCAATCGTTTTATCATAAACTATAATATTATAATTAGGAGATATATGGGAAATAAGCGGTTTGAAATAGTGGATCACACGGCGGATATTGCCATGAGGGCATACGGCAGTACGCTAAAGGAACTTTTTCAGAACGCCGCCCTCGGAATGTTTAATATCCTTGCCGATCTTGAAGGCATCAAATCCTCTACGGAGATTGCGGTAAAAGTAGATGCAATTGACAAAGAAGAACTCCTCATAGCCTGGCTCGAAGAGCTGCTTTACAATTTTTATACGAAGAACATAATATTCAGCGAATTCAACATCACAGAGCTTACCGACACTGATTTAGCCGCAAAAGTAAAAGGCCGGTTTATCGGTGAAAACAAAAACCGCCTGAAGAGCGAGATAAAAGCGGCGACCCGCCACGAACTGAAGATAGATAAAAATGGCGACAAGTACGAAACCCAGATAGTCTTTGATGTCTGACGAGGCTTTCTATGTCTGACGGCTGGCAGGGGCCCCTGGAAAAGATAGGCGATTACAAATGGCTGATACCCAGGTCCTATATGGAAGGGATGAGGGTGCCGGGGCTTATTTACGCCGACGAGAAATTACTGAAGGATATACGGCACGATAAAGCGCTCCAGCAGGTCGCAAACGTCGCATGCCTTCCGGGCATAATGAAATATTCACTTGCGATGCCGGATATTCACTGGGGATACGGCGCACCAATCGGCGGAGTAGCGGCTTTTGATGTTGAGGAAGGGATAATCTCTCCCGGAATTATCGGGTATGACATCAACTGCGGCATCAGGCTTATACGTACAAACCTTGACGAAAAAGATGTTAAGCCGAAGATTGATCAGCTTATTAACACCCTTTTTTCGTATGTGCCCGCCGGTGTCGGTTCAAAGAGCGATATAAACGTAAGCAATGCCGAAGAGAAGAAGATAATGATAAAGGGGGCAGCGTGGGCGGTAGGGCGCGGTTACGGAATAAAGGAAGACCTTGAGCGGACCGAAGAAAATGGCTGTATGGAGGGGGCGGATCCGGATAAGGTGTCGGAACGTGCGTATGAACGCGGAAGGAAACAATCTGGAACGCTTGGCTCAGGTAATCATTTTCTTGAAGTGCAGGTAGTGGATGAAGTTTATGACGATGAAGCCGCAAGAACACTTGGTGTTGCCAAGGGGCAGGTTACTGTGATGATACACTGCGGCAGCCGTGGATTCGGCTATGAAATCTGCGATAACTATTCAAAAAACATGGTGCGGCTCCTTTCCAAATATGGTATAAATGTCCCCGACAGACAGCTTGCGTGTGTGCCGGTAAAGTCCGGTGACGGCCAGGATTATATAAAGGCAATGAAATGCGCAGCAAATTATGCGTGGAATAATCGTCAATGCCTTATGCATAAAGTGCGGGAGGTCTTCGAAAGAGTGTTTGAAAAAGGATGGGAGTCACTCGGCATGTCGCTAGTATGGGATGTAGCGCATAATATAGCAAAGTTTGAAAAATATAAAATAGACGGCAAAGAGCGGCTTCTTTGTATTCACAGAAAAGGTGCTACGAGGGCATTCGGGCCCGGCCATCCGGAATTGCCGGATATATACAAAAAGATAGGCCAGCCCGTAATAATACCGGGAGATATGGGACGCAATTCATATCTTCTTTTGGGCACAAAGAAGGCGGAGGAAGAAACGTTTGCCAGTACGTGTCATGGCGCCGGAAGGCTTATGTCGCGGGGTGCGGCAATGAGGGCCGAGGGCAGAAAGACTCTCATTAAGGATCTTGAGGCTAAAGGAATAAAGGTCATGGCTGTCGGCAGGGGCACGCTGGCAGAAGAAGCGCCGTACGCCTATAAGGACGTAAATGATGTTGTGGACGTAATTCATAACGCAGGGCTAGCCACGAAGGTCGCTAGGATGCGGCCGGTTGGCGTAATAAAAGGATAACACATGCTAGAACTTAAATTCATAAGAGAAAATGCAGATAAAGTCAGAAAATCTCTTAAAGACAGAAATTCGCAACTCAATATAGATGAACTACTTACGTTAGATGGCAAGAGGCGCAATATCCTCAAGGACCTGGAGAGTTTCAAGCATAAGAAAAACACTCTTTCCCATGAAATCGGCCAAAAAATTGCAAAAAAGGAGGATGTTAACCAATTAAAAAGCGAAATAAAGGCTTTATCCCAAAAAATAGACGAATTAGAGCCAAAAGTGGAGGAAGTTGACCAAAAATTAGAAAAAATACTCCTTATGGTGCCTAATATACCCAATTCCGTGGTTCCGATAGGCCCTGAAAAGCAGGCAAACAAGATTGTTAAGGAGTTTGGCAAAGTCCGAAAATTTCCTTTTGAGCCGCGTTCCCATATTGAAATCTGCGACCTTCTGGACATTATAGATTTTAAAAGAGCAGCCAAAATTACAGGCTCATCCTTCGTTTTATATAAAGGAGCCGGAGCCAGGCTCGAGAGGGCAATTATCAACTTCATGCTCGACCTTCATACGAAGAAACACGGTTACACGGAGATATTTCCGCCTTTCCTGGTGAACAGAAAGAGTATGACAGGGACGGGACAACTGCCTAAACTCGAGGAAGAGATGTATCGGCTTAAGGATGATGACCTGTTTCTTATTCCTACAGCTGAGGTGCCGGTGACGAATATGCACAGGGACGAGGTGATTGCCGAAGAGGACCTGCCGATCTATTATACTGCTTATACGGCGTGTTTCAGGCGCGAGGCCGGCTCCTATGGCAAAGACACAAAAGGGCTTACGAGGGTACACCAGTTTGACAAGGTAGAACTTGTCAAATTTGTAAAACCGGAAAAGTCGTATGACGAACTTGAGGCGTTATTAAAGAACGCCGAAAAGGTCCTGCAGCTTCTTGAGCTTCCATACCGGATAATATTGCTATCAACGGAAGGAATAAGTTTTGCCGCGTCAAAATGCTACGACATAGAATTGTGGGCGCCGGGCAGCAAGATGTACCTTGAGGTCTCAAGCTGCTCGAACTTTGAGGATTTTCAGGCGCGCAGGGCGAACATCAGGTATAAAGACAGAAAAACGCAGAAACTCGGTTACGTGCATACGCTGAACGGCTCGGGAGTAGCGACAGCGCGGCTCTTGATTTCACTGATCGAAAATTACCAGACGAAAAATGGGACTGTGGTTGTCCCGAAGGTATTGCGCCGTTATATGGACGGCATGAGGGAAATAAAAAATGGCTAAGGTTAATAGTAAAGAAAATACGGCGAAGACTAATAATAAGGCTGCCGCCGGCAGAATGCCGGCAAAAGGGACGTCAAAAGCCGGCGAAATCGCGAAAACTATCGTCGGGTTGTTCTTTCTTCCTATAGTGGTAAGTGTCTCGGTAACATTTTACCAGGAATTCGACGGCCTTGGCATGCCCTGGTCTGTAGAGCAGCAGTATTTCATGATAGGCGTCATAACTTATTGTTTTATGCATCTCGTGGTATTCAAACCGTCTTATATTTACGTGTTCGGGCACGAATCGGTCCATGCGCTTGCGACGTGGCTGTGCCTCGGCCAGGTGAAGTCTTTCAAAGTGTCGTCAAACGGCGGCAGCATTTCAACGAGCAAAAACAATATCTTTATTTCGCTCGCTCCATATTTTGTGCCGTTTTATTCTATCGTAGCCGCGATAGCGATTTATATTGCGAACAATGTCTTCTTGGCGAGCAGCATACCTTATAAATATTTTCTGTTCTTCCTGGGGCTGACGCTTGCTATGCACATCGTAATGACTATTGATAGTCTGAAGACTAAACAGCCCGACCTTGTGAAGGCAGGTTATCTTATATCGGAAATAATAATCTACGTTGTAAACATGATAGTCATTGCCGGAGTGCTCAGCCTTATGACAAAGGGTTTTTCGTTTCCAGATTTTATAGCGAATGCCTGGAATCTGACGATTGACATATATCAGCGTATCTTTGCACAGTTATTTATAAATTCGCATTGATTTAAAAATACGCGAATTCATTTCGAGCGAAGCGAGAAATCTTCGCAAGTGCAGTATGGATAAGAAAATTTATAATGAACCTTGGTTTGTTTATATTGCAGAATGCCGCGATCAGACACTATATGTCGGTATTGCCAAAGATGCTCATAACAGGATAGAAGCGCATAATACTACTAATCAATGCCGATATACGCGATATAGAAAACCCCTTAAATTGGCGTATAAAGAGTTATGTGAAAATTATAATATCGCCCGAAAGCGGGAATCAGAAATTAAAAGGTTTAGCAGAAAAAAGAAGTTAGAATTGATTATTGGTTGATGTTAAGATCTCTCGCCCTTTGGGCTCGAGATCCTTTGCAAGAAAGTAAAATTAGGGCAACGTAAGAGCGGTAGAGATATGAGTAGAATTGTATTTTATAAGGGGCAGCAGAGAGAATTTTTAGACAAAATACGCAGAGAAAAAGAATTAGATTGGTCTGGTATGGCCGATATTTGCGATATAACTCAGCGTACTCTCAGTGATTGGCGTAAAGAAAAATTTTATATGAAATATGAAACAGCCCAGATGTTGGCGGAAGAAACTTCAATTCCGTTACCCCCGCCTAAGAAGATACTGCCCGATTATTGGAGTACGAAGAAGGCCTCGCCTGTAGGCGCGAAAATAAGATATGAAATATATGGCAATCCCGGCACAGCTGAAGGAAGGAAAAAAGGCGGTATAAACTCCCAGCGAAAATTTCAAGAAAACAGCGATTATGCGAAAGAACTTGGATTTAAGATACGAAAATCTATTAAAATCCCAAGGACATCTTCTGATCTTGCGGAATTTATCGGTATTATACTGGGAGATGGCGGCATAACATCTAATCAACTAGTAGTAACTTTCAACAGGGAAACAGATAGGCAGCACTCGATCTATATACAACGCTTAATTAAAGAATTATTCGGTATTTCTTCATCAATTGTACACCCCGGATATTATGAAGACAAGGCAGATAATATAGTCGTTTCCAGCAGAAATCTGATAGAATTTTTATTGAAGAAGAATTTAAGTATCGGTAATAAAGTACGCAATCAGGCCGATATTCCGGCATGGATAAAAGATGAAAGAGATTATAAAATAGCCTGCGTCCGGGGTCTCATGGATACGGACGGCTCTTTTTATTCCTATAAACATAAAGTTAACGGAAAGACTTACGACGACTTCGCAATATGTTTTACCAATCATTCTATCCCGTTGCTTAATTCCGTATATAGTATTCTTGAAGAGTTAAAACTTAAGCCGTCCAGGGCCAAATGGCGCATTTACTTATATAGAAAAAAAGATATTGCGGCATATGTTGATAATGTGGGTTCCAGTAATCCCAAACATATGCGCAAATACCAGATTTATATACAAAATAAGGAGAGGTACGGAAGCGGTTATAACCGGGCGGTCTTGAAAACCGCTTGACTCGTAAGAGTCACGTGGGTTCGAATCCCACCCTCTCCGCCAATTTTTAGGGAGGTACTATGCAATTTGCACAATGGCTGCTTTATAATATTTCGGCAATACCTTTATGCATTATGATAGTAGTAGTCTCCGGTGCCTTCTCTGTAACCGGCCTGCTTATTGTGCGGCGGTATGTCCCCAACCACAGGCTAAAAACGCATCATGACATAGCCGGCCCCATCTTTGCGACATTAGGGGTGGTCTATGCGGTGCTGCTTGCGTTTGTCGTTGTCATTGCATGGCAGAGTTTTAATGAATCCAATGTAAATGTGGAAAAAGAAGCCAACCGCCTTACTGACCTTGTCCGGGATTCAGGCCCTTTTGCGCAACCGTTTAAGGACGAAATGAATAAGCTGGCCTCTGAATATACGAGATCAGTCATTGATGATGAATGGAAGACTATGGCAAGAGGCGAAAGCAGCCCGCGTACTCGTGAAGTAGTGAGAAAAATAGAGGCGCTTTATGACGGTTACTCGCCGCGAACGGATACCGAACGGATATTTTTTGCGGAGTCAATCCGCAAATTAAACGAATTGTGCGAATTGCGCAGGTCGAGGCTGATAGATTCAAAGATAGGCATCCATCCAGTGTTATGGCTTGTCTTGATACTCGGAGCCATTACAACCATAAGCTTCACTTATTTTTTCGGATCGGAAAATTTCAATGCCCAGATTATGATGGTCGTGCTTCTCTCGACCTTACTCGCCCTCATTTTGTTTACAATCCTGGTATTTGATTTTCCGTTTACAGGAGATGTAAGCGTATCTCCGCAGGCATTCAAAGAAATGCTCAAATACTGAGTGTTTCACGAGGAAAAAATATGGCCGACGCTAAAAGATACTTAACGAAAAATACGACGTTAAAATCCATCAAAAACCGGCGGAGTGTGAGGATGTTTCTTGATAAGCCGGTCAAGGACAGCGACCTCAAAACAATCCTCCATGCGGCAAACCAGGCACCATCCGCCCATAATCAGCAGTCATGGCGGTTTATTATTCTGAAGGGCGGGAAGAAGAACGAATTAGTGGAACTCGTAAATTCCAAATCTGCTGACTTCCCGAGGCCGGCTTCAGTGCTGTTGCGCATGGCGTCACGCAGTATCGCGAGCGCGCCGGTCGTGATTGCCATAGCGAATAGCGGCGAACTTATTGCGAGGGGAAATGAACTTTTCAAGGTGGACTTACTTACCGGGCATGACTTTTTCCGGATCATGGAGATCCAGAGCTCCGCGGCTGCGGTAGAAAATCTATTGATCGCCGCTACGTCACTGGACATCGCTACGGTGTGGCTTGGCGTGCTTGTGCTTATTAAAAGTGATGTCCTTCAGTTTCTCGGAGAGCCCGAAGGTGAATTTATGGCTGTTATTCCTGTCGGATATGCTGCCAGGCCGGGCTCCGGCCCTAAAAAACAACCGCTTGATATGGTTGTAAAGCACCTATGATCATACACCCTATAAGAACGGATGAAAAGACGGGCATAATGTACAGGAAGTGGGAGGCAGCCTCACCGCCGGCTGTTTTATTATTGGTCCATGGCCTCGGCGCACACAGCGCGAGATGGGAATTTCTGGCAGAGATCTTTTTATTTCATAATATTTCTTCTTATGCGATAGAGCTTAAGGGATGCGGCGAAACGCCGGACCTAAAAGGCCATATAGATTCGTTTGATATCTACTATAATGATATCCGCTCTCTAGGCGATATTATTATTAAGGAGAACCCCGGAAAGAAGATATTTCTCGCGGGAGAAAGCCTGGGCGGTCTCATCGCTTATGTTTTCGCGCTCACTAATCCGGATTTATTTGCCGGCCTCGTAGCGCTTTCGCCGGCATTTTCCAATCGTTTCAAATTATCCGTATTGTATAGTATTAAAGTATTCCTGCCTCTCTTGTATAACCCGAAAAAACAGCATAAGATGCCGTTTACTTCCCGGATGTGCACGCAGGACGCTACGTATGAAAAGGCGATGGATGCCGATCACAGGGAGCATCGGCTCGCGACATCAAAATTCCTTCTAAATTTACTGACCGCGCAGACAAGAGCCAAATCGCTGAAAGACAGATACGACATGCATATTTTGTTCCTTCTTTCAGGCAATGACGAGATAGTGGATCCGGAGGTCAGTAAGCGTATTTTTGAAAGATTAACCGCGCGCGATAAAAAAATGCTCCAATATCCCGGCATGCGCCATTCGCTTTCCATAGATACGGGAAAAGAAAAGGTCGCCGGGGATATCATAAAATGGGTGGCCAATCTAACCAGGTTAGAAAGTATCTAACCTGGTTAGATTGGCCTAGGAGACGATGTAATGACTTATATATTATCCATAGATCAGGGAACGACGGGAAGCCGCGCGGTTTTATACGGGAAAAACGGCAAAAAAATCACAAGCGCTTATGAAGAGTTTCCTCAGTACTTCCCCAAGCCTGGCTGGGTGGAGCATGATCCGGAAGAGATATGGAAGAGCGTTGAAAATTCTATCCAAAAAGTGATAAAAAAAGCGCCAAAGGCAGCGATTGCAGCAATAGGCATAACAAATCAGCGCGAGACGACGGTTATATGGGACAGAAATACAGGTAAGCCCGTTTATAATGCGATAGTGTGGCAGTGCAGAAGGACGGCGGCCCGCTGCGATCAGCTGAAAAAGAAAGAGGCGGGGTTGTTCAGGAAAAAAACCGGACTTCCGGTTGACGCGTATTTCTCAGCTACAAAAATAGAGTGGATTTTAAAGAATATACCCGGCGCCGCACGAAAGGCGAGAAGAGGAGATCTCTGTTTTGGTACTACTGATACATGGGTCTTATGGAAATTGACAGGCGGCAAAGTCCATGCTACTGACTATACAAACGCCTCACGGACGATGCTTTTTAATATTGAAAAACTGGAGTGGGACGACGAAATCCTGAAAAAATTCGGAATTCCGGAGGGCATGCTTCCGGAAGTTAAGAGATCATCGGGTACCTTCGGCAGGACAGCGAAAATAGGAAACCTCCTGTCTGGCATTCCGGTAGCAGGTGTGGCAGGAGACCAGCAAGCCGCGCTATTCGGCCAGGCATGTTTTGATACGGGGACGATGAAAAATACGTACGGCACAGGATGTTTTATTTTACTAAACGTCGGCAAAAAACGGCCTGTTTCAAAACACGGGCTTATTGTCACTTTGGGCTGCGGAGCACATGGCGAGCCGGTATATGTCCTTGAGGGCGCCGTATTTATCGCCGGTGCCGCTATTCAGTGGCTGCGCGACGGCCTGAATATCTTGTCTTCCGCGCCCCAGTCAGAAAAAATAGCCAAATCAGTAAAGGATAACGCCGGCGTATATTTTGTGCCGGCGCTTGTCGGGCTCGGCGCGCCTTACTGGGACCAGAATGCGCGCGGCAGTATATTCGGGATAACGCGGGGTGCAAATGCCGGCCATCTTGTGAGGGCCGCACTTGAGGCGATGTGCTACCAGACGAAAGATGTGCTTTTAGCGATGCAAAAAGATTCCGGCTTAAAGATCAAAGATTTAAGGATAGACGGCGGGGCGGCTGCTAATGATTTTCTATGCCAGTTTCAGGCGGATATACTAGGTATAAAAGTAATAAGGCCGAAAGTAATTGAGACCACATCCTTGGGGGCGGCGTATCTTGCCGGCCTTGCCGTCGGATACTGGAAAGACATGGATGAATTAAAAAGATGCTGGCAAAAAGAAAAGATATTCAGCCCTAAAATGCGGAAGGCTGAAGCCTCCCGACTATATCGCGGATGGCTTGACGCGGTAAAAAGGACCCTTTCCGATAAATATGAACGAATATGATGTTGTAATAGTGGGCGGCGGTGTTATCGGGACTTCTATTTGCCGTGAACTTTGCCGTTACAAACTCAAAGTCGCGCTGTTAGAAAAAGAAGAAGAGCTCGCCTTTGGTGTCTCAAAATCAAACAGCGGCATCATTCATCCGGGCACGCAGAACCCCCCGAATTCTCTGAAAGGCAAATTGTGCGTTCAGGGAAATATCCTTGCAAGGCATCAGTCCCAGGAACTCGGTTTTGACTTTAAAGAGGTGGGGGAACTCATCGTCGCCTTTAATGAAGAAGAGGTC
>CAYIQH010000010.1:14473-18433 GCA_964365575.1 uncultured Planctomycetia bacterium
AAGATGCTGAAAAACTGCATGTCCCGCGATTGGCTATCGTCGGACGGTCGTGGCTCAGGAAAAAGGAGCCAAACTTAAGCGAAAAGGCCGTAGCGGCTCTTTATGCGCCTACCGCAGGAATAGTCAGCCCCTACCGCTGGGTATACGACCTCTCGGAAAACGCCGTAAAAAACGGCGCAGAAGTTTATACATCAACTAAAGTGACAAACATTACTTTGACCGGAGTCTATTTTGAAATTCAAACTACAAAAGGTATATTTAAAACGAAGTTTGCGATAAATGCCGCCGGACTTTTTGCGGATGAAATATCAAAAATGGCCGGCGTGGATTATTTTAAGATAAGGCCGCGTAAAGGCGAAGAGTTTCTGCTGGATAAAAAAAGGCACTATCTGACAAACCATCTGCTTTTTCCGCTGCCCGAAAAGACATCAAAAGGAGTTTTGATAATAAAGACCGCCGACGGCAACCCGATGATAGGGCCCACTGCCGAGGAGGTAACGGACAAAGAGGATTTGTCTACCACTGACGAGGGGCTCAGAAAAGTGCTGGATTCCGCGCGGAAGATGGTACCCTTAATAGACGGGAACGACATAATCGCGTATTTTTCCGGCCTGCGTCCATCGGCGGGAGACGACTTCATCATACGGTACGAAGATAAAGTGCCCGGATTTATTAATGTGGCAGGGATTCAGTCACCCGGACTGACTTCTGCGCCGGCGATCGCGCTTCTCGTAGCACAGATATTGAAAAGCCGCGGCTTATTGATGAAAAAGAAGATCTTTTTCCGCGGCCACCGCAAAAAGACAGTTCATCTTTTTGCGGTCTCATCCGTTGAAGCGAAAAAAATCATAAAAAAAGATCCGAGGTACGGCGATATCGTATGCAGATGCGAGATGGTTTCCGCGGGCGAGGTCTTCGAGGCGATAAGCCGCGGGGCAAAGACGCTTGACGGTATAAAGTTCAGGACGCGTGCGCAGGCAGGAAGATGCCATGGCACTTTTTGCACGACGCGTCTTATGAAGATCCTTGCAGAAGAAACAAATAAGCCTGTTACAGAAGTGACAAAGCGGGGAAAGGGTTCGGAAATAGTTAACAAGGATAGAAAAGATGCTTGAGAAAGATTTAATTATCGTGGGTGGCGGGCCCGCAGGCATGGCAGCGGCTGTTTCCGCTTATGAAAACGGCGTAAAAGACATTTTACTCATCGAGCGCGACCAGTATCTGGGCGGTATACTTAACCAGTGTGTCCATACGGGGTTTGGCATAAATTATTTTAAAGAGATACTGACAGGCCCGGAATATGCCGACAGATTTATCAAAAAGATAAAAAATATTCCTGCCATAGAAATAAGCCTGAGGACATTTGTTGTCTGCCTTACCGGTGATAAAGTGATAACATGTTTAAAGCCCGGAGTAATGCAGGAGGTAAAAGCAAAGGCCCTGATAATGGCGACAGGCTGTAGAGAAAAGACGCGCGAGATGGTACACATTGCCGGCACACGGCCCGCCGGTATATTTTCCGCCGGGCTTGCCCAGAAACTGATAAACATAGAAGGGCTTTTACCCGGCAACGAAGTAGTGATAATCGGCTCGGGCGATATAGGCCTTATAATGGCGAGGCGGTTTGTTCTGGAGGGTGCATCAGTGAAAGCTATCGTTGAAATCCAGAAAAAGACAATGGGCCTTATACGGAATGTTGTCCAGTGCGTGGAGGATTTTGATATTCCCTTATATTTCGGGCATAAGATCTCAAAGATTCACGGCAGGGACAGAGTTGAGGCTGTTGATGCAGTAAGGGTTGATGATAATTTTAATGAAATCGCGGATTCAAAATTCCGCATAGATTGCGATACGGTCCTTGTATCGGTAGGGCTTATCCCTGAAAACGAACTCATAGAAATGGCAGGTGTTCGTATAGATAAAAAAACAAATTCACCTGTATCAAAGGAAGTCAATAAGACGTCCATACCGGGATTGTTTGTATGCGGCAATTCGTTCAAGGTGTATGACCTGGTTGATGCTGTCTCGCACGACAGCGTGATTGCGGGGCGTCAGGCAGCGGAGTACTTACACCTACGCGGTGTATGCGGTACACCGCGTAGGTGTAAGGGGGAAATATGACTAAGAAACTTACATGCATAGAATGCCCGATGAGTTGCGCGCTCTCCGCGGACATTGAAAACTGCAAAGTGGTAAAAATAAGCGGAAATAAATGCCCGAAAGGCGAGACATATGCCGTTTCCGAAGTTGAAAATCCGCTGCGGGTGCTGACATCGGCAGTTGTCTGCGAAAATTTACCGTTAAAGATGCTGCCTGTCAGGACTGACAACCCTATACCAAAGGTAAGGCTTATGGAAGGAATGAATGAAATCAAGAAAATAAGGATTAGTAAACCTGTTGCGGTCGGCGAAATACTTGTCAAAAATTTCCTAGGATTAAACGCGAACCTTATTGCCGCAAGAGCAGTGGAGGAGGTTTAAAGGGGAAACCTCCTCCACTGCTAAATTAGTTGCTTTTTGGGTAGATTTCTGGTATAAACGCATTGGTGATTAAAAAATAGGGGGTGATGTATGATGCGTGTAGATTTGGTAGGGTGGTCGCTTCTTCTGATTTCCCTCGCGATGGGTTATTCCGTTCTCATTAAGACAGGAAAGACGGATAACAAGAATCTGAAGATGTTGGGTTACGTAATAGGTGTCATCATATTAGCAGCCGTTTTGGTATTGGCTATTTACGATTTAGGAAGTCGCACCAGGATGAGAAGAGGCGCAGTATCGGGCCCGCTACAGAGGGGTGCCGCAGGCATGAATATGCCAACAAGGCCAAACGCCAATCTTCCGGCGCTTCCAAGGGCGCCAAGAGTGACTCCGGAAAAAGCGCCTGCAATGCCAGCCATTCCGACTCCTCCCGCAGCGCCGAAGGTCCAATAATTTTTTAATTTTTCGCCTGGTGTTCCGAGCCATCGGGATACCAGGTTTGTAAATTCGCTGTCATTTTGTAAATAGGCGAATTTATCTCGAACCCCGTTAGGGGTGAGAGATCTTTATTTGTCGCAGCAAGTCAAAATCATGGCAACTGGATATCTCGTCCTATAAAACAGGACTCGATATCCGTTTGCCGACTTGTGAAATTATCGCAAACGGAGAGGTCGCGTAGCCCGGTTTAGCGCGCACGCTTGGAAAGCGTGTGTACCGCAAGGTACCGAGAGTTCAAATCTCTCCCTCTCCGCCATCTCTTTCTAAAGCGTTTCCAAATTCAATCGGAAACGCTCTTTTTTTGTCATAGCCTCTCCCGGGATAAAGCTTGTTCAAAAACATCAAAATAGTCTGAAAAATAGCATATTTCTGCAAAAACAAGGTATCTTGATAAAAATGAGTACCTATGATAACTCCATTTCTCCAATTCTATACCCTGAGTAAAAATCGCATATTATAGTAGCTGATGCACACGATAAAAAAAAGAATTGACAAATATTTGTTAAAATGGTACTATTTCTATGGTTATAATTTGTGAAATTGTACACTTAGGAGGCTAAAATGATTCATTCATTTACATTCAAGAATTTTTGTTCTTTTGCAAATAGCGCAACGATGTCATTTGAAGATATTCGCAAAGGAGTAGAGACCAAAAATAATATGTTTATCGATACTACATCCGGTGCGCGCATTAGTAAGGTAATGATTGTGATTGGTCCTAATGCGTCAGGCAAAACAAACGCGCTTAAAGCCTTGGCGTTTCTCAGTTGGTTTGTGCGAAATTCTTTCGCTGGGCTTGAGGGCGAGAAAGAGGCTATTCTTGTTGATAACTTTGCTTTTTCTGAAGATAAAGACAGTATTTCAGAATTTGAATTAGTTTTTGATCATAATGATGTTATTTACAAGTACATTCTGCATCTGTGCCGAACGCATGTTATTAAAGAGGAATTATATCGTAAGGAAGAAACCCAGCATTTTAATTATC
>CAYIQH010000011.1:0-18392 GCA_964365575.1 uncultured Planctomycetia bacterium
TTGATGAATCAAGAGATAGGTTTGTCCGCCTCTCTTTGTCCGGACATTGGTATTTATCGATTAGAAAATGTGCATAATTTTTGTATCTGCCAACATCAATTATTATGCATTCATGGAGAGCGTTTCTTTGGCTTTCTTTATGAACTCTTCGGCATTGTTTATACTTAAAGATGCTCCGTCTTTAGAAAACTCGCCGCCATAATCAGCGTCTTCTCTTAAGGACATGTTGTCTTTTAAGATATGAGAATAACGCTTTTCTAGCATACCTGTTTCTACGAATAAGGCTTCGATGGCAATGTATAAGGCGTAATGGCTTCTTTCGCGGTATCCCTTGGAAAATAATAATGCGCGAGCGGCATGGAATGTCGCGTAATAAGCGTTTATCGTTGTGTATTTATAACGTTCATTCTTAAATCTATCCTTGGCCTCAGCAAGATCATCAAAGGCAACCTTTAATTCCTTATCCACCAGGCCCTTTGCCTTGGAAAAATGAAAAATCTTTTTCTTTTCGAGTGCTTCCTTAAAAGCCTGATTCATTTATTGGCTTCTCCCACAAGGTGATACCCTGATTAACTTCACTGAAGAATTCTGGATTGCTTTTTTCAAGCTGTATCCATTCGATCTGTTTCTTAATCACTGGCTTAATCTCGAAGGCTGTATTCGCCTTAAAATTAGCTATCGATTTCAGCGCTTCCTCTCTTTTTTCTGAAATAATAAACAAATCCAAATCGCTATCATAAGCGAAAGTGCCTGCCGCATAACTACCATATAAAATAATACGCCGGGAAACGGCCTTTAGCCTCTCGATCAAGGGTTCCAGAGTAAGCAGAGTATTCAGAATCTTAAAGCGCTCTAAATATTCATTCGGCAATTTTAAAGTATAAAGGCTGGTTTTTCCCTTTCTTTCGGAAGTAAGAACGTTATTTTTCTCTAGTGACCGCAACGCATTACTGGTAGCACCGAGACTGGTTTTAATCTTTTTCGAGATTTCCCTGCTGTAAAAAGCCTTGTCCGGATTAGCCACAAACAAGCTTAGGATGCGCTGCTCTACTGTCTTAATAAGTATGTCTTTTAACACGTGTTTTTCTCTCCGTTCATTATTGTGAACACATGTTCATTATAATGGACAAATGATTATTTATCAAGAAAAAAATGCGCTATTTGCGGTAACGAAAAATTTGCCTTATGGCCTTGATCCTTCGACGCAGCCGGCTTCGTCGGCTTTGTGGTTCGACAGAGCTCACCACCCTTCTGGTTCGACTTCTCTCACCATCCCTCGAACCATCCCGAGTAGCATCGAGGGAGAACCGTCCCGAGCGCCGTCGAGGAGCTCAAGATCTTTAATATTTCAGGTAACATCTTGACTTGTGGCGAATAGTATGCCTCACATGTATCGAGCTCTGGAATAGCCTCTCTTAATCCTCTCTCGCCTCTCATTAGTGGTTTTCCGTTATTGTGCAGCTTTTTATATATCGAGAAATAGGGCCTTATTTGCCTATATTTCGACTGAACCACTCATTAACGAAACCAGAGAGGTTGAGAGGCAGAAACTGCGGATTTTGGCTAGATCACGAGCCTACGTACGCCGTTTGGCAGGTAGCGATAATGTCGACAGGATTGCGCAAATCACCGCAATGGTCTCCATTTTGTCGTCGAGGAATCAAAAGAGAGTGGCCGGCGTTTAAACGTCGGCTACTCTCGTATATTCTCTGCCTCTCTGGTTCGTGGCAGAATATATGGTGAGCCGCGAAGGACTTGAACCTTCCACGCCCGCCTTAAAAGAGCGGTGCTCTACCAGATGAGCTAGCGGCCCGGATTATTAACCTGTGATTTCTTTCTCTTTTGCCTTGAACAGGGTGTCGATTTCTTTAGAGTACTTATCGGTAAGATTCTGAATGTCTTTGTGCCCCTTGAATTTCTCGTCTTCGGTGATCTTCTTATCTTTTTCAAGCTTATCCACAGTTTCAATGCCGGCGTGGCGCTCCGAACGCAGGGAGACCTTGCCGTTTTCTTCCATCTTCTTTATAAGCTTTACGAGCTCCTCGCGCCGTTCTACCGTAAGGGGCGGCACGCTCAGGCGCACCACCTTGCCATCGCTCGTCGGGGTTATGCCTATTTCGGATTTTAAAACGGCTTTTTCTATATCGCCTATGGACTTAGGGTCCCACGGCTGTATTAGAATAAGTTTCGCGTCGGGCGTGGATATGCCGGCGAGCTGCCTTAAAGGCACTTCCTCCCCGTAATAATCCACTCTTAAGCCTTCTACGAGCGCTGTTGACGCATGCCCTGTCCTTATGGTGCTGAATTCTCTCTTGGTCGCCTCGAGAGTCTTCTTCATCTTGGTTTCAACGTCCTGCAGCACATCCTTAACATTATTCATAACAACAGTAGCCATATTTCACCTCTTAACGACGGTGCCGATATCTTCGCCCATTACGGCTCTCTTGATATTTCCTTGCTTGAAGAGATCGAATACGATTATCGGCAGATTATTATCCATACAAAGGCTTATTGCTGCTGTATCCATTATCTTAAGGTTTTTCTTAAGGACATCCATATATTTCAATTCCTTGAATCTTTTCGCGCCTTTAAATTTTTTCGGGTCTTTTGAATATACACCGTCTACTTTTGTAGCTTTCAATATGACTTCGGCGTTAATCTCCATTGCCCTGAGCGCTGCTGTGGTGTCGGTAGTAAAATAAGGATTACCTGTACCGGCCACAAATACAACTACCCTTTTCTTTTCAAGATGCCTTACGGCTCTCCGCCTTATGTAAGGCTCGGCGACTTCGTGCATCTCTATCGCCGACATTATGCGCGCGAATACGCCCTGTTTTTCCAGCGCGTCCACGAGCGCCATGCCGTTTATCACGGTGGCTAGCATGCCCATATAGTCGGCGGTGGACCTTTCTATACCGCCTGTGCCGACAGCCACGGCGCCTCTGATGATATTGCCGCCGCCTATTACAATAGCGATCTCAACGCCCAGATTGCGGACTTCTTTTATCTGCTTCGCTATGGAATTTGTTACTTCAAAATCTATACCGTAACCGGATTTTCCCTGCAGGGCTTCTCCGCTTAGTTTAAGGACTATTCGCTTAAACGCGGGCTTTTTCATTACTCTTCGCCTACCTGATATCGCGCGAACCTTCTGATGACTATATTCTCGCCTATCTTGGCGACGTGGGAAACTATATATTCTTTTACGCTTACATCGGTATTTTTTACGAAAGGCTGCTCCATGAGGCATACATCCTGATAAAATTTTTCTATCTTGCCTTCCAGTATCTTCTCAATAGCGGCTGCCGGCTTATTCGTTACCTGCGCCTTGAATATCTCTTTTTCTTTCGCCACGACTTCGGGCGGCACGTCTTCGCGTTTTATGTACAGAGGATTTGAGGCCGCTATATGCATGCACAGGTCTTTGGACATCTCCCTGAAATCTTTGCTCTTCGCGGCGAAATCTGTTTCGCAGCTGAGTTCCAAGAGGACTCCTATTTTCCCGCCGAGATGTATATAACTGTCTACCAGGCCTTCTTTCGCCGTCCTTGTGCCGTGCTTTACGGCCTTGGCCTCTCCCTTTTTGCGCAATATCTCAACTGCCTTCTCCATGTTGCCGGCTGCTTCGCGCAGCGCTTCTTTGCAGGACATCATACCGACGCCTGTCTTCTCACGTAATTTCTGCACTAATTTCGCATCTACCATTTTGGTTATTCCTTTTTCTTGATTACCTTGCCTACCGGCTTATGTTTTATCGTTTTCTCTTCTTCTATTTTCTCTTCTTTTCTGCCCTTCCTGAACCTCTGCTCGATAACCTCTGCGCTCTCCACGAGTTCGTCGGCGCCGGCTGCCTTCTTTCCGCCGGAGGCGGATCCGCCTTCGGCGGAGGCTCCCCTGGCTGCCTCTTCTTCTTTTGCCGCTTGAGCTTTGCCTGCGATATACTCGTTTTTACCCTTAAAAATATTTTCCGTGATAACTTCCGTCACAAGCTTTATGGACCTCAGGGCGTCATCGTTGCCCGGGATGATATGGTCTATCAGCATGGGGTCGCAATTCGTATCCACCAAAGCGACTATGGGTATCTTCAGCTTCCGCGCTTCTTTCACGGCTATAATCTCCTTGCTCGGATCTATCACAAAAATCGCGGCAGGAAGGCGCTTCATGGCCCTTATTCCCTCGAGGTTTCTCCTCATCTTCATATACTCTTTATTTATCTGAGATGCCTCTTTCTTGGAGATCTTGGCAAAGCCGCCTTCTTTCAGCTTTTCTATTGATTCATAACGGACTATGCTCTTGCGCACCGTATCAAAATTCGTTAAACACCCGCCGAGCCATCTTTCGGTCACATAGAACATGCCGACTTTTTCGGCAGCCTCTTTTATAATGCTCTGAGCCTGTTTTTTGGTACCGACAAAAAGGATGTTCTTGCCCTGAAGAGCCAGGTTATACACAAAGTCACATGCCTTTGCAAGATAGTCCACGGTTTTCTGCAGGTCTATTATATAAATACCGTTTTTTTCGGTAAATATATACTCCTTCATCTTGGGATTCCATTTGTTCTTCTGATGCCCGAAATGTACCCCCGCTTCAAGTAATTGTTTTATCAGCGTTTGCGTATTTGCTTCCAAATTTCTCCTCCGTTTAGTGCTGTTTTTTGTTGTTTTTGCCTGTTTTTAGGCCTTAAATAATGGGTTCTTATTATACCAAAACACCGCTCATTTGCAAGCATTTTCGTTATCTCTGAATTGCATGTCGTAAAGCCGCTTATAAAGGCTGTTTTTAGCCATAAGTTCGCCATGCGCGCCGTGTTCTACTATACACCCCTTATCAATAACTACGATCCTGGTGGCATTTTTTATAGTACTCAGCCTGTGGGCGATTACAAATACGGTCCTGCCCTTCATCAACCGGTCAATAGCGGCCTGAACGAGCATCTCCGATTCGGTATCAAGCTGAGAAGTCGCCTCGTCAAGTATCAGTATAGGCGGATTCTTAAAGACTGCCCGCGCTATGGACAGCCTCTGCTTTTCACCTCCGGAAAGCCTGAAACCGCGTTCGCCTATGATTGTGTCGTATCCGTCGGGCATATTCATTATGAAGTCGTGGGCATTGGCTATCTTCGCGGCATTTATTATACTCTCTTTTCCGGCGGTGATATTGCCGTAGCTTATATTGGCGGCAACAGTATCATTAAAAAGGATGGTTTCCTGCGTAACAATACCTATGTTATCCGTGAGAGATTTGAGCGTTACGTCTTTTATGTCATACCCGTCTATGCGGATGGTACCCGCGGACGGGTCGTAAAAGCGAGGTATGAGGTTTACTACGGTAGTCTTCCCCGCGCCGCTCGGCCCAACGATGGCGAGGATATCGCCTCTTTTAACGTTAAGAGATACTTCTTTCAGTATTTCGTTATCGCCGTAATCAAAACTCACTCTGTCAAAAACCACCTCTTTTTCAAAATGCGGCAATATTCTCGCTCCACGGTGTTCTGTGATTTTCGACTCTTCATCCAGGACTTCAAATATCCTTCTTCCGGCGGCAAGCGCTGTCTGCATTATACCGTAAACCTTAGCCAGCCTCTTCAGGGGCCTGGCTAATAATATAATCGCCGTTGTAAACACCGCAAAAGCGCCCGGAGAAAGCGAACCCGCTAATATTTCCTTTCCTGCCATCAACCCGATTATCATTATGCAGACGATCATCGCGAATTCTCCCAGCGGGCTTATGACTTCCAGTCTTTTTACCGTCTTCATGCTCAACTTATAGAACTGATTGGTGCTCTTTTCGAACTTTTCTATCTCGTAAGGCTCCATGGAAAAGGCCTTGACGATCTTTATCCCCGATATCGTCTCGTATAGTGTAATATTTATATCGCCCATTTTCTCCTGGCTTTGCCCGCTCAGTTTTTTCAGGCGTTTTGCCAGAAGCCTTACCGGGTACAGTATTGTCGGTACCAGGATCATGCTGATGCCGATCAAGGCCCAGGAAATATTGAAGTAAAACTTAAGAGCCGCTATTACTACCAAGCTCATAAAAATCTGCATCGGCTGCTCAAGTAAATCCATGAGCCCGGTGGTAATAGAATCGCGTATCAATGTTGCATCATATGTTATATGGGAAACCATTTTCCCCGTCGGATTTCTGCTGTAAAAATCAAGCGAGAGAGAAAGAAATTTTGAATAGATCGCGTTCTTAACGTCCCTGTCAACCCTTTCGCTAAGGTCGCGCATAAAATACGTCTTAAAAAAGTAGAATATTTCCCGCAAAAGGAGGAAAAATACCCCCACTCCTATTACCCAGAAAAGAAGTGTAAGCCGGGCCTCCTGAGATCCGCCTGAGAGGACGTTGATTTTATTGACAAGTCCGACTATAAACGCGGGCGCATATTGCTGGCCGGGCATGACTATCTCTTTGCCGGCTATGATACTGTCAACGATCGGTATAATGGTTCCGAGCGAAGCCTTTTCAAATAGGCTGAAAAGGGCTATAAAGATAACGGCAACGCAAAGGATCCATATATGCGGTTTCAGGAATTTTAAGAGCCTTATGTAGTCTTTCATCGTCCGTGTATTTTATCATATTTAGACGCTTCCGACAAGGAATAAATCCCTTGCCTGCCGGATAGGTTAATGATATAATTTTAGCACTATGGATAAATTATATACGGCTGTGATAGGAACGGGGCATCTGGGGTCCAGGCACGCGAAGGTCTATTCCGGGTTGAAAAAGGTAAATCTTGTAGGCGTGTGCGACATAAATGAAGAAAGAGGCAAGAAAACTGCCAAAAAATACCGCACCGCCTATTACAGTGATTATCACAGCCTTTTTGATAAGGTCCAGGCGGTAAGCATAGCGGTACCTACATTTATGCACCACAAGATTGCCAAGGATTTCCTAAATAACGGCATTCACGTCCTCATAGAAAAACCTATCACGAAGACCCTCAAAGAAGCGGACGAACTTCTTGAAGCCGCAAAAAGGAAAAACCTCACGATACAGGTAGGGCATATAGAGCGGTTTAATTCGGCTGTCCGTGCCATTGAGCCTTATATCAAAGAGCCTAAATTTATAGAGTGCACAAGGTCAGGCCCGTTTGTCGCCCGCGCCGCGGATATAGGCGTCGTGCTGGACCTCATGATACACGATATTGACATAATACTCGGACTCATAGAGAGCTCCGTGGAATCTATAGAGGCAGTAGGCGTAAAGATAGTGTCGCAGCATGAGGATACCGCAAACGTAAGGATGATGTTCGCTAACAAGGCCGTATGCGACCTGACCGCGAGCCGCGTTACAAAGAAGGCCACGCGCACCATTAAGATCTTTCAGGAAGATTCTTATATTTACCTCAATTACCTGACGCAGTCCGCGACATTATTCAAAAAAGAGAACAATGTCATGAAAAAGAAAAATATAAGAATCCATAAAGAAGAGCCTCTCAAAAAGGAACTTGAATCATTCGTTGACTGCGTGCTTAACGGTAAAAGGCCCATCGTCTCAGGCTCGGAAGCACGCAGGGCCCTTAAAGTAGCCATAGATATAACGGAACAGATAAAGGCAAAATTGAATGGCTAGAAAAATCTTTGTGTCGGCCGGAGAGCCGTCCGGCGACCTCCACGCCGCGCGGCTTGTAAAAGAAATAAAAATCCTGGACCCGGCCGCCGTATTTATGGGAATGGGTGGGGCCAATATGGCATCGGAGGGCGTGCATTTATTTATACGCACCGATGAACTGGCGATCGTCGGATTTGATTTCCTGCGGCATCTCAAAAAAATAAAAGAAATGTTTGATACTTTTCTTGTCAATGTTGAAAAAGAACGGCCCGACCTCGTCATTCTCTTAGATTATCCCGGTTTCAATCTTCAGCTTGCAAGGGCATTAAAAAAACGCGGCATAAAAGTGATATATTACATAAGCCCTCAGTTATGGGCGTGGGGCAAGAATCGCATATATACGGTCAAAAAATATGTTGATAAGATGCTCGTGTTTTTCCCGTTTGAAGGCGAATTATATAAAAAATACGGGATCCCTGTTGAAGTGGTGGGCCATCCTCTCCTGGACATAGCCAAACCAGCGGCTGACCAAAAGGTAATATATGAACGGCTTCGCTTTGACGCCGGGTCTGCCTCCGGCGGGAAAAAGACTATAATCCTTCTTCCTGGTTCGCGCGAACGCGAAGTAACATCATTGATGCCCATTATGGCCACGGCAGTACTGGAACTTTACAAAAAACACAAAAATATCCAGGTGATCGTCGTGAGGGCGTCTAATCTGCCGCAGGAACTCCTTGACCAATATCTCAAAACCGTAGACATCCCCTACAGAGTCGTTGAAAATAAGGGAACTGAAATATATGACTATCTTTCTGTATCCGATCTCGCTCTCGTGGCATCCGGAACTGCGACCCTTGAATGCGGCATTATGAATGTGCCGATGATAATCACATACAAGGTATCCATGTTTAATGCTGCCATCTTCAAACTTTTCATTAACGTGCCTTATGTAGGGCTCGTAAATATTCTCGCGGGCAAAGAGATCGTCCCTGAATTGCTCCAGTTTGATGCAACTCCCGATAAAATATATGACGAGGCTGAAAAGATACTTTTTGACGGAAAGAAATCAGCGGAGATAAAAAAAGAACTCCTGAAAGTCAAAGAGTCTTTAGGCAAAGAAGGCGCTTCCCGCCGCGCGGCGGAAGCGGTAATCCGGCCGTTCTAACCAGGTTAGAGGGCTTCTAATCATACGCATTCTAACCTGGTTAGATTTGTTAACATAACGAGGGTCTGACCCCATAATTACGAATAAAAAAGCATTCACATTAATCGAGCTTCTTGTGGTCATAGTCATCGTCGGCCTGCTCGCGGGCCTGCTCCTGCCGGTAATGGGCCGGGCAAGGGAAGGTGCGCGGCGGGCCATGTGTGCCAATAACCTCCGTCAGCACGGGATTGCATGGTATCTGTATCTTGATGACCATAATGGGTGTTTTCCACAGGATGGGGTTCCCGACCAGGGAGGAACAAGGAGCTATACCTATGGAGGAAAGAGCGGCGCCTATTGGGGGGCAGATACGGGGCGCAGTTCCGTGCTTTGAACCGTTATCTTGATATATCCGACCAATCAAGTCCCAGCGCAGAAATTTTTCATTGTTCCGACGACAGGGAAAAAATATATGGCGGTGGGCTTTACACCTGTTTTGATTACAACGGCACCTCGTATCAGCTTAATCAGCGAATTTACCGGTATTTAGGTAATATGCCAAGACCCTTAACAACGATAACCAATCCTAGTAGTAAAGTATTGCTGGAGATGGATGCCCCTTCCACTAAACCCGGACACGGAAGAAAGGATTTTACAAATCCCTTTGGTAAAGTTCCTGTTATGGTTCTTTTTGTGGATGGGCATGTAGCGGGACCATATATGTACGCTGCGGACTTTGAGAGTTATAACCCCGATACAACTAAACCTGTAATATTTGACGTTAATAGTACGCCGTCGATGGGGGATTAAATATCTGAAATAAGTATCTGCCCTTTATTTCTTAAATCGCCACGATAGCAATGTTATTAGCATCGGCTTTTGCTACAGATTCTGCCCGGTTGATAAAGAATGTCTTTCCCGCTTCAATGGCAAGAACCGACGCCTTGGCATCTATCAGAGAATTTATGGTCTCTACCCCCACAGTGGGGATGTCAAACCTGGGATCCTGCTTAGGCTTTATAAGTTTGACGCAAACTGTACCGCTTCCTGCTAATTTGCCGGCCCGTTTTATCGTTTCGTCCGTACCTTCTATTGCTTCAACGGCTATAACATCCTTATTCTTCACAACAACGGCCTGCCCTATGCCCAAACTCCCGATGGAGGAGGCTATCTTTTTGCCGAATTCTATATCTTCCCATTCCGTTTTGGTCGGTTCTTTCTTGGTAAGCGTCCCTTTCGCCGGCAGAAGTTCCGATAAAAAATCCGCCGGACTTAAAAAAGTAATCCCGAATTTTTTTGCCATATCGGCTACTTTTCTCATGAGGTTATCGTCAAGGCGGTCTTTCGAGTCGTTCAGGATGCCTGAGATCTCTTTACTTTCGGAAAAATCTTTTTTAAAAAAAATAGTCTTGGGTATCTTGCCCAGCATAACGAAATTCCTGAGTTTCTCTGCCAGGAATATAAACGGTAATTTTCCCGTCTCTGATACGTCCAGCCAATATATCTTATCAACGTGTTTATCTAAATCGGACGAGGTTATGCCCTTGGCTGCAAATGCCACTACTTTCGTACCTTTTTTTCTGGCTTCATCGCCGAAGATTACCGGCATCTGGCCGCCGCCGGCAAAGAGCCCGATTTTTTCTAACGTCTTCATACTTCCTCTGTCAGTTTGTGAAACCAAACATAATGTCGGCTTCGGTTACAATATCAGAGCCTACCTGAGCTATGCCGTGGAGCATGGCTATGCGGCTGCGCATATTGGTAATGGTGACTTCTATCCTCAACACATCACCGGGCACCACAGGCATCCTGAATTTGACGTTATTAAGCCCCACGAAATAGGCCGTGCGGCCCACGCTGTCTTTTTTGCTGAATAAAAGTATACCGCCTACCTGGGCCATGGCCTCGAGTATCATTGCTCCGGGCATTATGGGATTGCCCGGGAAATGGCCGGTAAAAAATGGCTCATTCACAGTGACATTTTTTATCCCGACGGCTCTTTTGGCAATATCAAATTCGATTATCTTATCGACCATCAGAAACGGATAGCGATGAGGAAGGATCTTCATTATCTCTTTTACATCCAGGCATCCTCCTACGGGTTCTACGGGCACACCCGCCTTCAGCCCGGCATCTCTCGTTTTATCCATTATCCACCTCTTAAATGATCCCGCCAAGGCGGGAGAATTTATCCCGAGCGAAGCGAGGGATCTCATATGTTACTATGTTAATTTAGATAATTTCTTTACAAGCTTCACATTCAGCGCATGGCCGCTCTTTACACCTATCACATGCGCCTTTATTTCCGTATTTAAAAGCGAAAAATCGCCCAATAGGTCCAGCACTTTATGGCGCGCGGGTTCGTCTTTCAGCCTGAATTCGTTTTTTACGGGTTTACCTTTTTTTATTACAAGCGCGGTATTATAATCTGCGCCTTTTCCGAGCCCCAGCGCCATTATCAGCGCCACTTCTTTTTCCAGGCAGTAGGTACGCGCAGGCGCAATCTCTTTCAGAAAAATCTCTTCCTTCTTCTTCCCGGAATCAAGAGAAAATTCAACATACTGAGCGGGAAAATCCGGCTCGTCGTAATAAAGCATGTAAGACACCTTAAAAGTATCAGCCGGAACGGCCATTAATAATGCATTATCGTCTTTTTCCCAAACGGCTTCCTTTATGCAAAGTTCCCGTCTCTTCTTATTCTGCTCCGCGCTTCCCGCTTTATTTATCTCGGCAGCGTAAACCAGCGCGCTTCCGTCCAAGATCGGCGGCTCTGTGTTATCTATTTCTATATCCGCGTTATCTATGTTTAAGCCGTTAAGAGCAGCCAGCAAATGTTCTGCGGTATGCACTGCGGCTTTATCTTTTCCCAATGAAGTGCATCTCAGTTTATTGGAATAATCCGAAAGGTTTGACACATCGGCCGTTATAGACGGCCTGCCTTTAAGGTCAGTTCTTATAAAACGTATGCCTGTATCCGGCGGTGCGCTCTTTATGGTGACTTTGACATCGCAGCCCGTGTGAATGCCCTTACCCTCCAGAGTTACAGTACGCTTTATAGTCCTTTGAGGTCTCATTTGATATCTTGCCCCTCGACTACGCTCGGGATAAATTCGGCCGCAAGACTTATGTCACGTTGTTCCATAAGTCTTGGCCTCATTTAAGTTTCTTCTCTATCTCGTCAAGCCTCTCGGCCATTTTGGGTAAGTTGTCAATATGAGCTACCAGCCTTTTCGTCAGATGGTGCGGCCGCGCCGGGATACCGCTCATTATCGTGTTCGGCGGGACAGATTTTGTGATACCGCCTTTTGCGGCAACCATTGCATTGTCGCCTATCTCCACGTGGTCCGTTATGCCCACCTGTCCGCCCAATACAACATTATTGCCTATGTCCACGCTGCCTGATATTCCGACCTGGGCGACGATAATACAATTCTGTCCGGTTTTTACGTTGTGTGCTATTTGGACAAGGTTGTCTATTTTAGTCCCTTTACCTATAACAGTCTTGCCGAACCTCGCCCTGTCTATTGTAGTATTCGCGCCTATCTCTGCATCATCCTGAACTTCTACGATGCCCATCTGGGGTATCTTCTTAAGCACTGCACCGTCCCGCAGAAAACCGAAACCGTCCGAACCTATCACCGCGCCGCTGTGGATTATAACGTTATTTCCTATCATAACTCTTTCTCGGATGGTGACGTTCGGATAGATTATACTATTTTTGCCTATCTTCACGCCTTCGCCTACATACACAAGAGGATAGATTATACTGCCGTCCCCCACGGATACATTATCCTGAATCACGGAGTTTGCTCCGACGGCAACGCCTTTCCCTAGCGAAACGTTTTTGCCCAGCGATGCGCTTTTATCTACGCCGGCGGGATGGTTTATTTTGTACGGAAATACCTCCTCTACGATTTTTGTTATAGCCAGAGAAGGATTCTTACACTTTATTATGGGCTTGTCCGTCCCATCAACATCGAAAGACGTGATTATACAGGACGCCTTTGTACTCCTGGCAAGGTCTTTGAACTTAGGGTTATCTATAAAAGTTATCTCGCCTTTTTCCGCTTCTTCAATGCCGGAGACGCCTTTTATCTCTGATGCGCCGTCGCCTACCAGCTCGCCTTGTACCAGTTCGGCTATGTATTTGACTGTAACCGCCATGTTAGTTCTTTTTGGTCCCTGCACCGGCTGTATTTTTGTTCAGCAGATCTATGATATCCTGTGTGATATCAAGATTATCTTCGCCGTAAACAAGAACTCTGTCGTTCAGGATCACCGTGTAGCCGTTCTGTTTCCCGTAATCCTGTATCACCTTGTCTATTTCCCTTACAATGTCCTTAACCATTTCGTCGCGCTGCTTATTTAATTCTTCCCTTGTAGCGTTGACAAACTCCTGTAATTTCTTCAGCTTCTCGTCAATAACGCCCTGTTTTTCCTGTTTTGCCTTGTCATTCAGAAGTTCAAGTTCGTCTTTAAGTTTGCTTATCTCATCTACCATCTTCTGGCGTTCTTTTTCTTTTTCGGTGCTCTTTTTTTCTAATACCGTGTCAGCCTGCTTGGTCTTTCCGTATTCATCGAAGGCCTTTCCCAGATTTACATAACCCATTTTTATATCTTTGGCAAATGACGTGGGTGCATAGCTGAATACAAGTGCAAAAACAACAAATACTAAAACCACTGTCTTTGCTATCTTCATTGTTTTCTCCTTTTATTAGTATATCCCGCCTTTGGCGGGATAAATTCGGCCCTACGACTTACGCACGCTGACGCTCCGTAAGTCGTGGCCTCATTTAAAACCCATGCGACATTGAAAAGTAGAACCGGCCTTTTTTCGTGTCTTCGTAATTATCCGTAAGCGGCCAGGCATAATCTAATTTAACCGGCCCTAAAGGAGTCTTAACCCTTACGCCCGCTCCTACGCCGTATTTGAGTTTAAAGTCAATGTTATCAAATTCTTTCCACACATTTCCTGTGTCCGTGAACACCGCGCCTTTTATCAGGTCTTCAAACAATGGAACAGTTGCCTCAGCCGTCCCCAAAAAGCGCACATTTCCTCCTATGGGGTCGTTGGTGTTAGGGTCTCTCGGGCTTACATTCCTCTCCTTATAACCTCTTATGGTATTACCGCCGCCGGCATAAAACCTTTCGTAAATAGGCACCTTATCCGTATTTCCGTAACTGTCCGCAAAATTCATACTGCTTGTGAACGCCAGTACAAGTTTTTTTTCAAAGAAATTGAAATACAACTCGCCGTTTGTGCCGTATTTAATAAAATCCTTATCTCCTCCCAGAAAACCGCCTACATCTTCCGCGGATCCGCCTACCATAAAACCTCTTGTGGGAGTGTGTATGTTATCGCGCATGTCATACCTGACTCCGAAGAAAAGCCTGCTCAGCCAATTTTTACCCTGTTCCGCCTTTATGTCTTGGGCAGCAGCATCCGGCACTTTGGATATGTCAACATTCTCGAGTTTATACATAGCATCTGCCCTGAAATGCTCGGTAAATTCTTTGCCAAGGCGGAAGTCCCCGCCCCATCTCACTTCATCAAAGAGGTACCCTAAGTCTGTCGTTTTCTTCTGCTCTGTCCGGTAAAAATCAAAACCAAACAGGTACGGAAAACCCAATATCCACGGATCGGTCCAGCTCACTATATAGTTTTGCCGCACACTGCCGAACTCGGCCTTTACATTCAAATCTTGTCCGCCGCCGGTAAATGTCGGGAAATTAAGAAAATCGAAATTCCTTTGTTCTACCTGGACAAAACCAATCAGCCTGTCTATTGAGCTGTAACCTCCGCCGAAGGAGAACTCACCGGTTTTTGTCTCCTTTACACTTACGACCAAGTCCTTTTTGTCAGGGGCGCTTCCCTGCTCTGTGTCAAAAACCACGTCTTCAAAATAGCCGAGGTTATACAGCCTTTCCTTGCTTCTTCTTATCTCGGCGCCGCTAAACGGCTCGCCCGGATAAGCCCTGAGTTCTCGCCTGATTACAATGTCTTTTGTCTTAGTGTTGCCTTGTATCCTTACTCTTTCGACATAAATCAGCTCATTTTCGGTTATGCTGTAAGCAACATTTATATCTCCCGTAGCAGCATCCAGAAGCGCATCGGGCATGATATCGCAGCTCATATAGCCTCTGTCAAAATAATATTGTTGTATACCTACAACGTCTTCTTTCATCGCGGCTTCGCTGTATGGCTTACCAGGTGTCATTTTGAGCGCATTTTTTATCTGAGTCTCGGGGAATTTTTCATTGCCCGTAAGTTTGACGCTTCCCACGAGGTATTTCTTTCCCTCATCTATCTTAACCTTTATATACATCTCGGTGCCGTCTTCGTTATAATCAAACTCCGGTTCTATTTTTATGTCAAGATGGCCTTTTCTCTGATAATACGTCCTCATCGTATCGAGGTCACTTTCAAATTCTTCTGTCTTGAAGTATCCGGGTTGTATAAAAAACAGAAATTCGGTTTTGGTAAGCATGAGCTTGGATAATTCTTGTGCAGGCACGGAATAATTACCGGTGAATTCTATCTTTTTGACCTTTATGCGCTGTTTTTCGTTTATGTTAAATGTTATCTTCGCCCTGTTTAACGTTTCATCCTTGTCTATCTTGTAATCTATGTTTGCCAGCTGGAACCCCTTGCTCTCGTACAATTTTCTTATAGACGTCATATCTCTGTTCACCGTAGAAAGGTCCAGCATGCTGTCCACTTTGGTGCTTATCGCCGCTTTTAACTGCTGTTCGGGTATCGCCTTATTTCCTTTAAACATAACGCCGTCCATAAGCGGTTTCTCTACGACGACAAAGCTGACGATATAACCGTCAGACTCATCTTTAACGTCTATCGCTATATCCTCAAAAAACCCGAGTTCATAAAGCCTCTTCAGATCTTCGTTCAATATATCCTGCGAGAAGAGAGCGCCTTCGGTTGTCCTTAACTTTGAACGCATGGTAGAAGTGGAAACTGCTTTATTATTTATGATTTTCACCTCTTTAATTTTTTGGGGTTCGGCGGCTATCTGCTCAGATTCTGATGTCGTAGTTTCAGCTGATACAAAAGACTGGCCGACGAATGTAAAAAGACACGCAAAAAATAACAACGAACATAATATTATGCGCATTATTCCTCTTCTCCTTTGAACCTATTTTCGAAACGCGTATATTCACTAACGAAAGTAAGATATACCGTCCCCACCGGACCGTTACGTTGTTTGGCTATTATAGCCTCCGCAACGCCTTTTTTGTCGTCGGCATTTGGGGAATAATACTCTTCTCTTAATAATAGAACAACTAAATCGGCATCCTGCTCAATGGCGCCAGATTCTCTAAGATCCGACAACTGCGGCCTGTGATCCTGCCTTTGTTCAACGGCCCTCGACAACTGGCTTATTCCGATAAGCGCAACATCCAGTTCCCTTGCAAGCGCTTTAAGCGATCTTGATATTTCGGAGATCTCCTGCTGCCTGTTTTCGGATCTGGACGGCCCCTGCATAAGCTGAAGATAATCAAGTATTATAAGCTTAATATCATGCTGTGCCTTCAGGCGCCTCGCCTTGGCTTTTAATTCTAATACGCTTATAGACGGCGTATCGTCTATATAGATCGGCGCCTCCGACAACTTGCTGGCGGCTGTCACGAGCCTCGGCCAGTCTGCCTGCGAAAGAAATCCCGTTCTGACGTTATGAGCGTTGACGCGGGCATGCGAACATAACATTCTTTGCACAAGCTGCTCCTTTGACATTTCCAGGCTAAAAAACGCGACAGGTATTTTTTCGGTAACGGCGGCGTATTCCGCTATGCATGCGGCAAAAGCGCTTTTGCCCATAGACGGCCTTCCTGCTATAATTATAAGATCCGACGGCTGAAGGCCGGCTGTCTTAATGTCAAAATCATGATATCCCGTAGGTATGCCTGTTATATTTTCCTTACGTTGGTACAGATTATCAATGGTCTCAATGCTGTCTTTTATGATATCCTTCAGTAATACCGTCTTATGCTCTATCTTCTTGGAGCTGACATCAAATATGAGCCTTTCTGCTTTATCCAGAAGGCTGTCCACGTCTGAGGTTGCTTCATAGCAGTCCTGCACTATTTCAGTAGCGTTATTTATAAGGCTTCTGAGGATGCTTTTCTCTTTTACTATCTTCGCGTAATATTCAATATTCGCTGCTGTGGGGATAGATGCGGTCAATGATGTCAGGTAGGCAGCCCCTCCTGAATTATCCAGTTCGCCTCTTTTTTTCAATTCTTCTATAAGGGTGATCAGGTCTATGGCGGAATTTCTACTAAACAGGTCAAGCATAGCCTTGTAAATTATGCGGTGGGATTCTTTATAAAAGGCGCCTGCGTCTATCAATTCTATCGCTTTGGTGATAGCAGTCTCTTCTATGAGCATAGAGCCGAGAAGAGCCATCTCCACTTCGGTGCTCTGAGGCGGGATTTTCTCCATAGATAACTTAGATAACTTTTGAGTTGTAACGTTATTGTCAGACATTAATGAGCTCACGACTTACGGAGCATCAGCGACGTAAGTCGTATTTTGTTTGTTTACATGTTAGAGCGAATTAATCCCGCCCTTTTGAGAAAATTAGCACGTACTAAATTACTTCAAAAGGGCGGGGTAAGTTCGGCCATACAACTTACGTTCGCCTTGCTCCGTAAGTTGTGGCCTCACCTACTTCTTAACCACCCAGATTTTGGCTGTGGCTGTGACTTCGGGATGGAGTTTTACCTCTACCTGATAAACTCCGAGTTTTTTTATAGGTTCTTTTATATGCACCTGTTTTTTATCTATCTGGATATTTTCCGCTGATAAAGCACCCGCTATATCATCCGCGGTAACGGAGCCGAACAACTTGTCTTCATCTCCGGCAGCTGCCTGTATGGTAAAGGAGGCATTGTTTATCCTGTTAGACAACTCTTCAAATTTGATCTTTTCCTTCTCAATCTCCTTGGTGCGCCTTTTTTTCTTTTCTTCAAAGGCTTTCAGTCCTTCTTTTGTCTCTTTTATCCCCAGATTTTTGGGAAAAAGATAATTGCGGGCGTAGCCTTCCTTTACGTCTACCAGGTCGCCCATCTTACCTAGGTTGTCAACATCATTGAGTAATATAACTTTCATTTTTCGCTCCTGCTTAAAGCTTATAGCTTTATTCCGCCACGTAAGGCAATAACGAAATTGCACGGGCTTTTTTTATCGCGCGCGCGATCCGCCGTTGGTGTTTAGCGCAACTGCCTGATATCCTGGACGGGATTATTTTACCCCTTTCCGTCAGGAATTTCTGCAGCCTGGGGACGTTCTTATAATCTACGTCTTCTTGTTTTTCAACGCAAAACTTACATACCTTTTTCCTGAAAAGCATACCGGGGGTACGTTTAAAGTCTTTGCGCTTTCTCATTGGCCTCGTGCCGGTTTCGCTGTCTCTATCTCTCGTCATCATTCGCAAGGTGCTTGTCCTCCTTGTCCACCTGGACAACACCGCCGTACCTACCTCTTACGGCGGGTGTCTGTTTAAAAAGGAATCTCATCTTCCTTCGTTTTCGTTTTTATCGCATTACTCGCACTAGGTTCGGGTACTTCTGAATCCAGATTAATGTCCTCCACTTCCTCCGGGTGAGCCTGTCCTGCCTGATCAGTGCCTGCCTTCTCCGTCTTGCTGCCTATAAACTGTATTCTCTCGGCATG